>JAPOOY010000066.1 GCA_026713205.1 Bdellovibrionales bacterium | reverse complement strand
GCTACGGCCAACTCCACATTATCCTCTGTGACTGCGCTGGAATAAATAACAATGTCTGTCGTCTCATGCACATTTAAAGGAGAATGACCGATTGAAATCGGTATCCCCATTTTATTAAGCCGACGAACCTGGGAACCGCTATGTAAATCACTGCCCGTAACCCGACAACCGAGATTGTACAGCAACTCGGCCAGGCCACACATACCAATGCCGCCAATCCCCACGAAATGAAGAGTTTTATTCTTTAAATGCAATTTAATTCCCTGTATTATCTTGAATATAATATATTCTGCTCAAATTAAAAGTGAAAATTATACTGGTCTGGTTTGAAATTTAAGGGTCAGGAAGCTTGGGGGGACTCTTCTTCCTGACAAGATGAAAAATTTTTAGCCTTTTATCTTAAACCGTCTCTCCCATTTCCTAATATGCTCCACTGTATTAATGGAATTCCTGGAGACTTTCTTGACCCAACTCAAAACCTCTTTTGCCTTTGCTCTGCGATTATTAGCCACAAGAACCTGAAGATAGGATTCCACCACTGTAATCATAACAACATTGGGTTTGCTTCTTAAAATGGATTCAAAATATTTAATTGAAGAGTCTATGCGATTTGTTTTTGCCAGAGCATGAGCGTAGTAATAAGCCGCTTCATATCCCTCGCCTCCCTTTGAAAAATACAGTTCATAAGTTTCCCCTGCATTAGAGTAACGCTCTCTTTTAAACTGAAGTTTCCCTAAATCGGAAAGATATTTCAAATCACCGGTTTGTTCATAAAGCTTTCCATAAGAACTTTCCACGCAATCATACTTTTTTAAATCCATACAGATTTGAGCCATATCGCTGTTACCGGCAAATATTACAGACAGACTATGGCCCCCCCACTGAAACAAATGAAACAACACCCCGGCTATCAACCCTGTAGTCAGAAACAGGAATAACACCATGTTTTTCTGAGCTTTCTTTTCTCCGGAATCACAAGAAGCCATCCAACCACAGGAACAAATATAGCTTTGCCCCGTACGATTAACCTGACCTCCACATCTGGGGCATTTATGAAATTGCATGTAAACCTCCTGGAAATATCCTCAATGTAACCTTATGCAAACGGGACTCCAGATCCCTCAAAATGGAACATGAACCCTAAAAAAACAGAAATTCATCATGTTTTACACTATTTCGGCTGTTTCTCACTTTAAATCCAAAAAATTTTCTATGAAGGATCAACAAAAGACAACAGCTCCTTAATTTGAAAAAAATTCACGCCAAAGACAATTTCGTCAAAAAAATAGACACCACGAACAAAAAATTGTCAGGACCCTGTCAAAAAAGTACAGTAAGCTCTGACTTGAGGATTATGAGGAGCAATTCATGATTAACAGCCGGCTTTTAATTGAAGATTTGCAAGGGATAAAAGAGAGCCTTTCCTGGAAAGGTGTGCCATCTAATGAGGTAACAAAAGCCGCTCAGCTTGTTCATCAAAGAAATCAACTCATCAAACAAGTGGAAGACCTTCAAGCCCAAAGAAACCTATTTTCCAAAAGCATTGGAGAATTTTTGTCTCAAAATGAAACAAATAAAGCAAAAGAAGCAAAGGAACGATCCATCGCAATCAAAGATCAATTAAAAGATCTGGAAGACCATCTCAAAAAAACTGAAGAAGAACTCAGGTCATGCCTTTTAAGGATTCCCAACCTGCCGGATGCAAAAGCGCCAAGAGGTCACAGCGCAGAGGATAATGTGGAGATACAAAGAGAAGCTCCCGAAAACTATAAACAAATCACTTGCCCGCCCCACTGGGACATCGGGGCTGAGCTTTCCATTTTAGATCAGGAAAGAGCCTCTAAAATCTCCGGCTCTCTTTTCACTCTCCTCCGCGGACCGGGGGCCAGGCTTTTAAGAGCTTTAGTCCAGTTGGCTTATCAAATTTACCAGGAAGATTACACGGAATTTATTGTTCCCTCTCTGGTTAATTCTCAAACTTTTACCGGAACAGGGCATTTACCGAAATTTTCCGGAGATGCCTACCATATTACACAGGATGATTTATGGGCCATTCCCACTGGAGAGGTTCCTTTAACCGCTCTCCATCGGGAAGAGATTCTCTCCGAAGAAGATCTCCCTTTAAAATACATGACCTATACCTCCTGTTTTAGAAGAGAGGCTGGATCTGCCGGTCAGGAGACTCGTGGTTTACAGCGGCTTCATGAATTTCATAAAGTGGAGTTGGTGAAAATATGCCATCCGAAAGATTCTCATAAGGAGTTAAAAAGCCTTTTAGAAGATGCCTTAAAACCAATTAAATTATTAAACCTTCCTTATAGAGTATTGGATCTTTGCACGGGAGAACTGACTTATGCCTCAGCCCGTACTTATGATATTGAAGTTTATGCACCAGGGACCAAACAGTGGTTGGAAGTGTCCTCTGTGGGACTTTTTACAGATTACCAGATGAGACGATGCCGCACTCGTTTTCGTTCCGGGAAAAAACTTATGTTTCCCCACTCACTCAACGGCTCCGGACTGGCCACACCCAGAGTATTAGCGGCCCTGTTGGAACACAATTATCAAAAAGATGGTCGTGTCTCTATTCCCGAACCTCTACAGGATTTCATGGGATGCAAATATATTGAAAGGCCCACTGTCTGAGCCTGTGTCTGTTGCATTTTTTTGTTAAATCAGCTAAAAAAATACTTACGGCGGTCGTAGCTCAGTTGGTAGAGCGCTAGGTTGTGGTCCTGGATGTCGCGGGTTCAAGTCCCGTCGATCGCCCCATCTTTCAAACACTGCTTTTTTTGTAGTCATGTAGCTTATTTCAGGAAATGTCAGGGTATTTCAAGTCCCTGTATTTCCTAACAAATCAGGCAAGCCTCAAATCGCTGGTCTTATTTCAGGTTATTTCCTGATATTTCAATTTGGTTATACATAGTTCTACATAAAAGTTATACATGAGTTTTTGACTGGTCAGGGGCTTCTTTGGTGGATGAAAATAGATTGTAGTTTCAGTATGTGCAAATTTTGCACAACTGTCTTAATATAGGGGAGAAAGAGCTAAAGGACTTCAGTTATTAGAAAATTCCTAATAACTGTTCTTTTAATCATTGGAAAAAGGTTATTTGTGCAAAGCGAAATTATTCCAATTCTCTGCAAACAACTATATGCTTTTCAGGCAGGTTATTTGCTAAGAAGAAAGTAATGCAACTTAGCCCAATAATTAAGACTTTCTGAGAGGCCTTTTTAAGGAATCAAATTTGCTATAGGAAATATCTACTTAGAGTTGAGTTTCAAAGTATAATAAGACAAAGAGGCT
>JAPOOY010000050.1 GCA_026713205.1 Bdellovibrionales bacterium | reverse complement strand
CTTTCAACAAAAGAAATCAAGCAGATAAACCCGATTACTCGCGACCCAAAACTCGCAGCAGAAAACGACCCGAAGATGATAACTCAGACTTTGAAAAACCAACTTACAAAAGAAAGAGAACTTTCAACAAAAAAAACCAAGCAGATAAACCAAATTTCTCACGAACCAGCCCTCGCAAAAGAAAACAATCGGGAGAGGATAAAACAGACTTTGAAAAACCAAACTATAAAAGAAAAAGAACCTTTAAAAGAAATCAGAAAAATCATTCGCTATCATCTCACTCTAATAAGAAAAGGGCAGGACAATCATCTGCTTCAGGCCAACCAAGATCTGGAAGAAGAAACCAGAGAAAAAATTAAGCTTTCACCAGGTACTTTCCTTATTTTCAGAACTTCATCCTTCATTTATCAAATCACTTATACCATCATGTTTGAAATTTTCCGGTTTTTATTTAAGAGACATGAGCCCTTTATAACAGACTATAGGGGTTAAAAATGAGTTCGGCTTTGACACAGTTGCGACTGAAAGTCGCTCTGTGGCAAAACGCAGGGTTGAATTGGCTGTTATAAAGGGTGTAGGTATTTTTTCTTATGAAGAACCGGAAAATTTCAAGCCGGAGGAGCATAAAAACTGTTATAGTTAAAAAACTATAGAATTTTTTTAATTAAAAAGAGTATTCAAATGGCAGAAAAAAAAGAATTTTATTTTCTGGGGAAAGCGCCTCTTTCCAAATCCCTTTTAAACAGGGCTCTTATTATTCGGGGTTGGTTTCCTGACTTTGATATTCAGGGAACAAGCTCCTGTGATGATATTCAGATCATGACAAAGGCTTTGGAGAATCCATCTGCAAAAATAATAAACTGCGGTTTGAGCGCTTCGGCTTTTCGGTTTTTAGCTTTGTATCTTTCCCGTAAAGGAGGAGAGTATTTTTTAACCGGACAGCCAGCCCTCCTTAATCGGCAAATGCAGGAGCTACCCATGATTTTATCCCAATTAGGTGTATCCGCTATTAAGGAGGAAAAGGGTTGGCAAATTAGCTCTGAAGGTTGGAAGCCTCAGGGAGATTATGTGAACATACCTTACAAAACCACAAGCCAATATGCTTCCGGACTGCTACTGAGCGGATGGAATTTAAAAAGGGATTTATTTTTTGCGCTTAACCGGAATCAAGTGTCCTTTGCCCATTTCAAAATGACATTGGATTTTGTACAGCAATTGGGAATGGATGTAAAAAGTGAAGGAACAGAGTACTGCATTCCCGCAGGACAAACTCTACAAGTTTTCCATTATAAACCGGAACAGGACAGAAACTCTCTTTTTGCCTTAGCAGCTTTAGCGGCCCTCACAGGAAAAGCCGTGTTTTCGGATTGGACAGACCTCAGCCTTCAATCGGAAGCTGTTTTTCCCCATATTCTGGAAAAAATGGGTGTATCCTTAAAAAAGGAGAACCATACACTTTCTGTTTTTAAAACGGACCATTTAAAACCCCTGGAAATGAATTTGTGTTCCACCCCCGATCTATTTCCGGTTTTATCCGTCCTCTGTGCCAAAGCAAATGGCACAAGCCGTTTATCCGGCTTAAAACATTTGGCCTTTAAAGAATCCCATCGGCTCAATCAAATGGAAAAGCTCTTTCAATTATCAAACATTGCAGTGGAAAAAACAGAGGACACTTTCACCATACATGGAAACACATTGAGACTGTCTGTAAAACCTTTTGAATTTGACGGAGCAGGTGATCATCGCATCATCATGGCGGCGGCTCTACTCAAAAAAATAGGAGTTCCCATTCAAATAACAGGGAAAGAGGCTGTGAGTAAAAGCTTTCCCGATTTTTTTAAATACATTGGTCCGGTTTGAAAATTTCCGGTTCTTCATAAGAAAAAATGCTTACACCCTTTATAACAGACTATAGGGGTCAAAAATTCAAACATGCGTTTTGCCACAGAGCGACTTTCAGCCGCATCTGTGTCTGGATTCAATAACTTAACGCACCACTAAAGATATAAAAAGAGGGGCCAGGAAAACAGGTTTCATTT
>JAPOOY010000033.1 GCA_026713205.1 Bdellovibrionales bacterium | reverse complement strand
GTGTTAGGCAAACTGGAAGATATTAAAGAGGTGGTTGCTCTGGAGATTTCTCCGGCGGTGATTGCTGGCTTGAATTCTATTCACACCAATTTTGATTTTAAATTCAATTCAAAAGTGAAAGTGATTGAGAGGGATGCCTTTAGATATTTTTCAAAAACAGATAAAACATTTGATCTGATTGTGTCGGAACCCAGTAACCCCTGGGTGATGGGGGTAGAAAATTTATTTGCCAGAGAATTCTACCAACTGGCGAAAAAGAAATTAAACAAAGGCGGAGTGCTGGTCCAATGGCTTCACACCTATAGTATGGATACGGGGATTTTCCGAATGGTCTGTCATACCTTAAAACAGGAATTTAAATATGTGGAGGTTTATCTCATAGGATATAAAGATATCGTTATGCTGGCCAGCCAGACACCTTTTCATTATGGAGAAACTCTAAAAAACCGCTTTTCAAATTCTGTTTTAGCTCCTCTTCACAGGTCTTTTGGACTTCTTGATCCAAAGGACTTACGCTTGATTCAGATTTTGGATTCCGATCGCTTTGCAAAATCCCATTTTCAGGAATCGGGGTTTCATAGTTTGACTGTTCCGAAACTGACTTATAAGGCGGATAAGGCCTTTTTTCTGGGAACGGAATTTGAAGTGTTTGATATTTTTTCCGGCCCGCTTCCTCTTCCCTCTCAGAAGGAAGAAACCCGCGTTAAGCGGTTTAAAAAATATCTAAAAATCCGGGAGAAAGTGACAAAGCGATGTCTTAGACAGGGAACAGGCTTTACATTCTTTTGTAACTATATGTCCCGATCCTTTAATGCCTATGATGCGTACAAAAATCAGGCAAATTCTGTTGCTGGTCGGTTTCAGATCTACCAACAACTCCGTAATCTGGGACTTATTGAATATGATAAAAAAATCATAAAAGAGGTAAAGAAATGGATTATTCATGAAAAAGTTAAATCTTTCCCTAATCTCCTGGCTTATATTCATCAAACTTTTTCTATGAAAGGATCTGCGGGAATACAGGAAGATATTTCCGAGTTTCAGTTAGAGGATCCTGTGAGAAAAAAACTGACCGGTTACATTGAAAAAATAAAACAATCTCCGAATAAATGAATCATAAAAAGTCTAACGATGCTTTTTCAAATGAAAGAATACACCCGGGCGAGTTTCTTATTTGTAAATTTCCTCCTCAAAAAATTCTGTGACTTTTTCAATTCTTTTTTTCAAATCACAGGGGCGCGGGCAATTCTCTTCCGCATAGATAGAGTAAAAGACTTCCCTTTGTTCCAGTGACATGGCTTTGATTTGTGGAATTAAAACCTTAAGGGAATGTTCAAATTTTTCCTTCTTGTAAAGCCTTGTTTCATGCCATATAAGGACGGAAAATCCGGAAAGAGCCATAAACATTACAAAAGGAAACCGCCGGTGAGTAAGACCGGCGGTTTTGTCAGTTGTAGATGGGGCTGAAACTATCAACACAGTCTATAAACAAGCTCCATTGGCATCACAGGCGCTTCCGGTTAGAGTTGATGTGCCGTCTATCGGTTTAGCGTCACTTTTTGTTGTAACAAGTCCTGTGGCGGGATTGTAATCCTTGCAATGATTTGCCACATAACCACCCGTCTTCTTGATGACTCCATAACAGGATCGGCCGGTTGTAGCCTTTTGGGAAAAGTAGCATTTATTTGTAACCGCCACTGCCGCTTTTTGCGCTGTTGTTTGAGCTACACAAGCTGTGGCAAGGACACCATCAATGTCATTATCTCCACAACTGGCAATACTTGTTCCCGCGGCAAGACAGGCCTCAAAAGCCTTCATCATGTTTTGGGCTTCCGCTTCAACGGCTCCCTCAGCTGCATTCTGTCGGTACTTGTTGTAGGCAGGAATGGCCACACTGGCCAATATGCCGATAATTCCCACAGTCACCAAAAGCTCAATCAGTGAGAAACCTTTGTTTCTGTGGCTTTTTGTTTTTTTCTGTGCGCTTTGCGCTGTTTCCGACACTTTCTTATGTAACATAATGAAAGTTATCGGGGATTTGGTTTTTTTCATTTTGTAACCTCCCTGAAAAAAATGATTTTAGATGAATTTATTGTCCATGAAAAAATCCATAAATTCTATGTAAATCTCATTTTAATAAAATCAAATAGCCTTCCGGTCCGGTTTAACCGGCCTGAAACTAACAGGAAACCCTCCCCGATTTATAAAAAATATAATAATTTTAAATAATTACAGAAAATCAATTTTCCTTGGATTTTTCCAAAAGAAATGACGGAGGGCTTACAAGAAAAGCCCTCAGGGCGTGTTTCAGCCTGAGACATACAGCCAATACTCCCCTCCACCAGAGCTTTAACCAGCCCGATTTGAGGATTCTCTTTGCTGAAAATGACACCTACCATATACGAATTAGGATTAAATCTTAAAATTTTAAGGAAAGAATTTATGAACTTTCTTTTTGCTCATAAAAAAGCCATAACATAGTTTTTTCCATTTCCTATGAAAGTGATTCTTTCAATTTACTAATCTCTTCCTCAGACAAACCCGTAAACTTGGAAAGCAAAGATATCTCCATCCCTTTTTTCAACATACTCACAATAAGCTCTTTTTTACCTTCTTCTATTCCTTCTTTTTTACCTTCTTTTTTACCTTTCTTTATTCCTTTGTTGAAACTGTCGCTCTCTCTGGCCATTTGATCCTTCCAGGCTTTCTCCCGCGCCTCTTCCACAAGACGCAAACCCTCTTCCCTTGATAATTCCTTTAAATGAAACATGGCCCTCTTCATTTTTTATGAAAGTTCCCTCAATTTACTAATCTCTTCCTCAGACAAACCCGTAAACTTGGAAAGCAAAGAT
>JAPOOY010000234.1 GCA_026713205.1 Bdellovibrionales bacterium | reverse complement strand
CCTCACAATTTTCAAAAATCAGCTCACAGGTATTGGAGGCCCGCATACCCAATTTGTCCTTAATCTTTTGTCCTACAGAAAATCCGAAGGAGGTTTTTTCCACTAAAAAAGCGGAAATCCCTTTATCTGTCTGAGCATAAACAAGACAGCAATCACAGGGAGTTTTTTTCTCATCAACGGAACCGTTTGTAATCCACATCTTACGCCCGTTTAAAATATACTTCCCATTCCTTTTCACAGCCTTTGTTTTCATGGCCCGAACATCCGTTCCGCAATCCGCTTCGGACATGGCCATTGCTCCGATCCACTTCCCTTCACTTAAGGGAGGCAGCCACAGCTTTTTCTGTTCCGGGCTGGCATTACGATAGATGTTGTAAGCACATAAAACAGAATGAGCCAGGTAGGACAGGCAAAGCCCGGGATCAGACGCGCTCAACTCCTCGTGAACAATAACAGAGGCCGTCAAATCCATACCCGATCCACCAAATTCCGCGGGAATAAGAAGGCCCAATAGCCCCTGTTCCCCCAACTTATGAAATAAAGGAAGGTTGAATTGCTCTTTTCTGTCAAACTCCTGAACCTGGGGCTCCACTTCCTTCGTAACAAAGCCCCTCACCATATTACGCAAGGCTTTATGCTCTGCTGTGGGATTTAAAAAGGAAAAAGCTTTCCAATCTGACATAGAGGTATTTTAACTTGCAAATCGGGAGATGGGAAGACAGGTTTTTCTCAATCCGCTCCGATCTCGGATTCTCTAAATAAAGAAGGAACACAAGCCCTTATGCCAGGAAAATCCTGTAGAATTTCCGGCAAAGGTCCTTCATTTGATTCCATCAATTCAGACCAAAAAGCCGACTCGCTAAAAGAAATTCCCAATTCTGAAAGGATCTCCTGTAAGGAAGAATAGTCCCGTTCCGAAAGAAGTTGAAATAATCTTAAACCAAAACTTACATTCTGAGGAACATCCACACCCGTCAAAGACATTTTAGCCATTCGGTTTATAGCCTCCGGGTGATTGGTCTCCATCGTTCTAATGAGCCAGATTAAAGCTTTTTGAGAGTCTTTGGGAAAACCATAAATACCCAGCCTGTAAAATTCACTGATATAATACATGGCCTGAGGAAATCTCTGCTGTGCCGCTCTTTTCATAAGCCGCCATCCTTTTGCATAAGCTCCATGTTCCATATAAAACTCAGCCATTGACATTTGCGACAACGGGTCCCCATTTTTGGCAGCCCTTCCCATCCACTTTCTGGATTTCTCCGGATTATAAAATAAAAAACCCTTTTCTTTATAGAGTTGACCTAACCGGGATTGGGCTTCCACATCACCCCTTTCCGCTAATGCCTCTAGAGAATTTAGCTGCTCTTTAAGTTGGCTTTTTTGGCTTTTTAAAATATCCTTGGGGAAATGTTTTTCGGTTCTTGTTAATAATTTTTTTAAGGCGGAGGATCGTGAAAAAAATACACTGTATTGAATGCCCGCTCTAACCAAAACCCCAATGACAAAACCTTTGCTATTGAACAAAGGAGACCCGCTACTTCCCGGCACTTCACGGAAATAAGTGATACCATCTAAATTGATTTTTCCGCTGGAACGAAGATTCCAGATTTTCATCTGCTTAAAATCGCCATCTGGAAATCCCAGGACAAAGCCTTCCTGGCTTTCTTCATCAAAATGATCTAACTGCAAGGAAGGACCTTTATAATCTGTTAACTTAACCAGCGCCAAATCAGGAGATATTGCAAAAGCCTCCAGCCCCTGAAACGGTAAAACCCGTCCTTTTCTATCAATTAACTGAAGGCTACTTAGGGCTTTTGGTTCCTCTATCAAATTATATATGGCATGCGAGCTGACTGTAACAAAAACTTCACCGGAATTATTTTTTACTACAAAACCCGTTGATGTATGTTCATCATTAACCACTTTAACAATAGCCTGATGTCCCTTTGTAACAGCGAGAGGCCACCGCTCATGAACCTCCGCCCCATGAATAGAAAAAGAAAAAATACACCAAAGGGCTATAAAACCGGCTCTTACAAATTCATCCATTACGCTTTTAACCTTCTAATAACTTTAAACCGACGATTTTTTCTCTGTTAAGCCTCTATGGGTTGATTCTTTATTTTCTATAACAGCAAAAACACTTTAGAGAACTGGAAATCCGGAAACTTTAAAGTCAATTTTAAAGTTCAAACAGGCACTTTGCCACATCTGTATCAAAATGGCCCTCACTGTTGAACTCTAACCTTTTACTAAAAAATCCTATCCTCCAAAAAACCTCAAAATTCAACCCTGATCGGCATAATATATTTGTGTTATGGTCTATACTATATTAAATAAAAGTTCAATGGAAATAAGCCCTCTTTTAGATATTCAAAATCTGGCTGACAAACCCAAAGAGTTGAGTATTCTCTGCAAAAAACTTTTCGCCAGTGGCAAGAGCATTCGATCCCGTTTGATTCGTCTCATCTGCAAGCATCTTGACCTTAAGGAAGAGGAAACAAGTGTTCTTTGCCGGATTGTGGAATATGTCCACAATTCCTCTATTCTCCATGATGATTTAATTGATCATTCCTCTGTTCGCAGGCGCCAAATAGCAGCTTGGGTGGAGTTTTCCCCGGCACAGGCGGTTTTGGCCGGAGATTATCTGCTGGCCCAGGTGAGTATTTATCTTGCTGAAAAAGGAAATCTTCCTCTCATTCGTCTCACAGCGGAATCCATTGTTTCTCTTGTGAAAGGGGAATTCTTACAAAGGGAAGCGATCCGAAAACAGGCGGAAAATCTGAAAAATACCAATGAAATAAATAACTTCAAAACCGCGAGCCTTTTTAAGTGGTCTTTTAAGGCCCCTTTTTTATGGATCAATATGAAGGATCCTCAGTTTTTCACTCTTTTAGAAAAAATAGGCTACAACTGCGGCATTTTATTTCAACGATCTGATGATCTTCTGGATTTCTCTGTTAGAAATAAAGAAAAAAAATCCGTTCTTCTGGATTTAAGGCAAAACTATCTAAATTCCTTTTCCTGTTTTCTGGTTTCAGGAAAAAGTAAAAGTTTTAAAACAAAATTCCGAAAAGCTGAAACTTTAAAGGATATTTATCATTTGGTGCCTGATTTTAAAAATAAATTGGCTGAGTTTGATAAGCTCAATCAGAAGCTAATAAAGGAAACGGAAAGAGAGATGGAAAAGCTAAAGCCTTTCTTAAAAAAATCGGAAACCGCTTTAATAGAGGATATAAAATCTGTTCCTTCTCTGCTCTATTGGAGAAAACCATAAACTTCAATGGACAGACAGTGACATTTCCCTTATGAAAGAAATATGACTTCTTCCTGGACAAAAACTGTTTTTATCTACACGGATGGGGCCAGCCGTGGCAATCCCGGCCCGTCTGCTTTAGGGCTTCAGGTTTTTAATTCAGAAAAAAAATTGATTTATGAAGAAGGGGTTTGCTTGAAACAGGGCACAAATAATTTTGCCGAATATAGCGCCGTGGTGTACGCTCTGGAGCTGGCCGTAAAACATGAGGTTCAGGAATTGCATTTGTTTTCTGACAGTGAACTTCTGGTCCGACAACTGGAGGGCAAGTATCGTGTGAAGTCCCCCAACATTAAACCCCTGTTCCAAAAATGCCTGACACTCATAAAGTCTATTCCCAAAGCTCACTTTCAACATATTCCACGGGAAAAAAACGCCGCCGCCGACAGGCTGGCCAATCAAGCCTTGGATTTAAATACCTAGTGTTTTGACTTAAAAGTTTTGATAGAATACTTCATTTTTTCACGAGCCTGTTCTAAAGTGAGTTGCCATTTGATCCGGCCCTTTGCATTCATCCACTCTGACATACTTCATACTTTAAAATCCTTTAAAATTTTTAAGCCAAAGCACTAGAAGCTACACCTGTTTAAGTTTTAAGCATTTATACCGGTTTGGTTTGAAATTTTTGGTTTTATTATGAACAGTATAAGGGTCAATTTTGGCATAGACATTTTATTAGCCACCATTCTGGATATCATCCTTGTAAATCATCCATTTTATGGAAAAATTGCAAAGATAAAAATGTAAAAGCTCACTTTTCATTTAAAAACAAGCTCTTAAAAAGCTTTTCAGCTTTTTTATTTCCTTTATCTCCCATAAAGAACTAAGAATATCATAGAGATTCGCTTTAAAAATCCTCATTTGTTGCTCTTTTTCCTGATTTATGCTGTGATAGAGAAGGGATAAACGAGTGATCGCTTTGTGTAAAAGCAAAGAGGAAAGTCCGGACTCCTCTGGCAGCGCAAAGGGTAATACCCTTCCACCGCAAGGTGAGGACCAGTGGAACAGAAAGAATGTCCAGCGGATCCTTTTGGAGCCGGCTGGAGTGAAATCAGCTAAACTCTGCGTGGAGCGAGATCAAATAGGAAAGCCTAGGCCAGTATTTGAGCTTTCGGGTCGATCGCAAGAAGGTTTTGGCAACAAAACCTCCAGATGAATGGTCACTTCCCTTTTCCCGGCAGTCAGAAAAGGAAGACAGAATCCGGCTTACAGTTTATCCCCCAAAAGACTGCAAGAGTTTTAGTTTTATTCAAGAACACGATAATAACCAAAACGAGGACTACCCACTCTTTCCACCTTCCCTTCTTTTTTTAATTCGGAAATTATGACCCTTATTGTGGGGATTGATACTCCTATCTGTTCTGCCAGTTCAGCCTTTTTTATCTGTGGATTCTCTCTTAGTTATCTCAGAGAATTATTATATGAATCTACAGGGCTGAGTTCTTCTTTCATGGAATTAAGTTCTTTATCTAAATCTTTCCAATTAGGTATGTGAAGATTCATCAAAGATTGAAAAAGCTTTCCATGATTAGGAATTTTTAAATGTAAAAGCTCATGTACGATAACATAGATTTGAAGTTCTTTTCGCTTAAATAACAGATCACTATTAAAATAAATAACTTTATCAGCGGAGCAATATCCCCATTGCTTCATTCTTTCCAACTTAACATCATAAGGAAAAACCTGTAGTGTTTTAGACCATATTTTGATTTCGTTTTTAAAAATTTTTATTTTTTCATCTATTTTCATATTTCCCTCCTAAGCTGGTTTTCAATGATATGGAAACTTTTAAAAGTTCCTCACTTTATTTCTTTGTTTCCTCAACGGATTCCATTATTTCTTCAGAAACAGAAACTAATTTATCATCCGGTATATATCTGGAAAGAATTTTATACATATCCATTTTTAATTGTCTTTTTTCATCAGAGCTACTGTAGAAATTTTTAAATTTATCAATACTTTCACTGATTTGAACAGCTAACCCTTCAAAATCATTAACCCCTTGTTTTTTTAAAGGCCAGGCAATAATGAACTCCTGATGAGATAAAGCGCTTTGTTTTCTCATCTTTTGTATAGTCACTTTTTCTTCCATCAATTTCATTATTGAATCCAGCGCTTCTTTGGAGTTTTTCTGTTTCTTTTCAAACTCTGTCATTATTCTCTTTGATCTTTCAGATATAGAAATAAGATAGGGTTCCTGTTTACTCTTTTCCTTAGATTCTTTTTGAATAGATCGAATAAGATTAATCACCTTTTTATTATCTAATTCTTTATCTTGACCTTCTTTTATTTTTTTTAAAGTATCTTCATTAATCTCATAAGTTTTAACAATTCCTGAAAAAGAACTTATTTCCGCTGATTCCTGAATCAGTTTTTCTGTTTTTTTACAAACATCGTAAATAAAATTTGTATCTCCTTTATAAGTGTTTTTTACAATTCTATATAATTCAGCTATTTTTCTGTAGTCACTAATATAAGGACTTAGTTCCTTGTCAGGAGATAGTATTTCATAAAGGTTTTCTATTTCTTTAAACTTATCAAAAAATTTTTCTCTTTCTTTCTCATCCAATAGAGTTTCATAAACTAATTTTTCCAACAATTTGTCAGCCCTTTTTGCTGTTACAGATAAATAAAATTGCATATCTGTTTCCATCATGGACTTAAATTTTTCCATTAAAGAATCTAAACTTTCAATAACAGAATTAACTTCATCTGAATCAAAAGAAAGAGCTTTTTTAAGGGACTTAAATACACCCACAAAATCTATAACCAAACCACAGGTTTTCCTAATCCCTTTTTTATCTTCATAAGGTCTGTTCACCCTGGCAATAGCTTGAAGCAATACATGATCTCTCATGGGTTTATCTAAATACATACAATAAAGAATAGGGGCATCGTATCCTGTGAGCAACTTGTCTGTCACAATAAGAATCTGCGGATTGCGATCTGCTTTTACAAATTCCTTTCTGACAGTTACTTCATCATTTTT
>JAPOOY010000301.1 GCA_026713205.1 Bdellovibrionales bacterium | reverse complement strand
TCATTTAATTTAAAACGATTGAATCAAAGCAATTTTGTTACAACAGTACACTACAAATACTCTTTTAAAAAAGTGAATAATCCTCTTCTTGAGGATGAAAGCTACGCCCCTTATCTTTATACCGGGGAACATGATCCTCTGCTTAAAAAGTATGGCTATTTTCGCACGGCCCGGCCTGTCATTGCCAAAGATAAGAGGCTTAAAAATGTTTTCTATATGCAGAGGTGGAATCCTAATAAAAAACATATCTTTTACTTTTCAACGGACTACCCGGAACAATACAAAGATATCGCCCACGGGGTGATCTGCCACACCAATAAACTTTTTGCCCAACACAAACTCAACAACTATCCTGTCAATGGAAAATGCAAAGAGGACGGATCTGTGCTTCCCGATCCAAAAGAGACCTGCTCTGAAGGGATTTGTTTTGAATTAAGAGAAAACACCGGTCAGGAACTGGGTGACATCCGTTATTCCTTTTTTCATATGTTACAGACAGACATCCCTGTTCTTGGTTACGGCCCTTCAGATGCCCATCCCGCCACCGGGGAAATCATCAGCGGGAATGTCATCACATCCATTCATCTTCTGGATTTTTACTTAAAATATCTTTTGCAGGAGCCTTATAAAAGGGATCTGAAGGAATATTATAATGAGAAAGGGGAACTGATTAAGGATAATAAAACCAAATATGAAAACAGCTCCCTCTTTGTGAAAATGAAGCAAACCCTGAAAGAAAATGATCACACTCAATGGACATCCACAGCAAAACAAATTGATAAGAATGCCAGTATCCGTCCGGATTTTGAAAACCTGGTCATACAATTAACCTATGGACATCCGGCTTTTTCCAGATTTACCAACTCTTCACCCCAACAGCCTCTTCAGAAAAATGGAGGTGTCCAGTTTGAAAAAGAACCCTTTGACAAAATTAAAATTGTTCCGGAAAAAATACTGGAGACCATTCAAAACATTGCGCAAAAATCCCACAAAAATAGCGTCAAACAATTCAGTCATCAAAGAAACACCACCATTTATCCTGCGGAACCGGTCATTGCCCAGCTTCCAAAAATGCTGGCTAACGGGATGTCTCCGGAGGAAATCAAAAAAAGAATCCTTTTTACTTTGCTATCCGATGAACTGGGTCATGTTTTAGGTCTGAGACATAACTTTTATGGAAGTTTTGATTCCCGTCACTGGCATGAAGAGAAGAAGGATGACAAACACTCCTTAAAATCCTCCTCTGTAATGGATTATATTCATATTAAAGATGAGGCTTCAGCCCCTTTGAAAGCGGTATGGGGGCCTTATGATGAAGCGGCTCTTGTATATGCCTATTCCGAAGGAAAAAAGGATCTGTCACAGGAGCAAAAAACCCAGTATTTGTTTTGTACGGATCATCACAGATACTCTAACTCCCTGTGCAATGCCTGGGATAAAGGGGATACCCCTTCAAAAGTGATGATGAGCCTCATTGAAAATTATGAGGAAAGATACTTTATCAGAAATCTGAGATTAGACAGAGCCTATTGGGACACCAGTTACTACCCTATTCGCATATTTCTGGATATGTGGGACTTAAAAAGAATGTTGATGATGTGGAGAACAGCCTTCCGTCATAGCCACATATCTGAAGTCCTGGCTGAATCTTCAAAAAAATATACAAATGATGAGGTGCTTTCTATCTCCGATCAGGTGCAAAAGGATATTCGTCAGGCCATTAAATTGAATATGGCTTTTTATAATTCGGTGATTCAACTGTCCACGGCCGATCGCGACTGGAAGACTTTTTACAATGAAGAATCCGGCTCCATTGAAAAAATCGGAATCTTCTGGGACAAACTGTTTGCCATGTACTTCCTCATGGGCAATGACGGCTTTACATACAATCCCAACTTCTATTTAGGTAAAGCAAGTTATCTGACTTATATCAACAAATTAGGGTTTCGCCAGATGATAGAGGAAATCATGGAAAACACCCTCACCGAAAGGGTGGATATGCAGCCCTGGTTTATTAACTTTGGCCGATTGCTTTACGCCAAAAATGCGTCCCACTTCTATAATCTGGCCCAACCTAAAGAGGATACAGGCGCTTTATTGGAAAAGATAGGGGTTCGTTGCTATACTCCAAAGGGATTAAAAGATCATTTTGGCATTGACCCTGAAGCCTATCAGGCTGGTGAGCATAATGCGCCGGATTTTCTGGACACGGCTTTGGTTCCAATGGAGAAGCACCTTGATCAAATCACTGACTTCTACTACAGAGGAACCAATGAAACATTGGGTGTCACTTATTTTGACGGGAATTATTATGTGGCTTCCAGCAACATCAATAAATACTCTTTTACCATTATTGATAAAATGAGACGGTCAACTCATTCAGACAGCACAAGTCTGCGTTTGGAGAAACAGGATATTTATGATGTATTCTTTTTATACAATTACTTTAAAAAGAATGGAGTTGTCCCACAGTCATGCGATGATGGTTTCTGATGAAAAAAAACCTTTTGCTGTTTTTTTGTTCTGCAGTATGTTCTGTTTTCTTTTCTCCCGCCAGTTTTTCCATAATTAACCCCATTGATAAAATAATATCCGAACTGATCTATGAAAAAGGCGCTGAAGTTGCTCCCGATAGATCGGATAAAATAAAAAAACCTTTCTCATCCAATATCAATCTGAGCTATATCAATGGATTTATCAACAACGCTGATCGCATAAACCAACTGTCCTTAACAAGTTCCTATAATTTCTTAAAAACCTGGTCCGTGTCTGTGTCTCAAAGTATGAACCATCATTATTTTCTTAACCCAAACAG
>JAPOOY010000298.1 GCA_026713205.1 Bdellovibrionales bacterium | reverse complement strand
TTTCAACAACAGGGAAACACACCTTATAGGGAATAACAGGAAAAAACAAGGGATATTTTAGGTCTCAGAAGTTGTGTTTTCCGTAGAGTCACCCTTAGCCTGCAAGGGTGGCGTTGGCTTCTTTTGCTTATCTGAAGTTTGTTCCGGACCGGTTAAAATCGGGCTTTTACCGGTCATTTCTGATTTTATCTGTATCTCCGGCAGTTTTGGTTCTTTTTTTTCGCTTTGAGTGGGTTTCTTTTTAACTCCAGACCCGAGAGGGGCAAAAATAGTAAAAAGGGATCTGCGTTCCATTTGGGCTGGCATCTCCACACAGGCGGCATCTTCCAGGCTTTTTTCAATATTTTTTAGTATTTTAAAGCCCAGCTCCTTGTGGGCCATCTCTCTCCCCACAAAACGCAAATTCACCTTCACTTTACAACCGCTGGATAAAAATTCCCTGGCTTTTTGGAGTTTGATGTTTATATCCCCTTCATTTGTGCGGGGACGCAATTGAATTTCCTTAATGACAATTTTTGCCTGATTTTTTCGGGATTGTTTTTGTTTCTTTTTGGTTTGAAACTTCCATTTTCCATAATCCATAATTTTACAGGTGGGAGGTTTGGAGTTGGGGGATATCTCCACTAAATCCAGGCCTTGATTTTGAGCTGCTTCCATAGCTTGCAGGAAAGACATGATTCCCGCCATTTGTCCGTCCGATCCAATGACACGCACTTCTGGCGCTCGTATACGACGATTGACTCGGTACTTTTCCTCTCTTTTATTGCGGTCGCGAAATCTGCTTTTAAAGGGTCTGATAACTGCTATCCTTGTTTTTTTGAAAATAGAGAGTGGAGGGATTTTTTTTGAATTTCCTCCTGGATTGTTTCCTGAACAGTTTGTAAGGGGAGATCATTTAATTGAGTCCCCTCTCGTAAACGAAGGGAAACATTTCCGGATTCCGTTTCCTTTTTTCCAATGATAATCATATAGGGAATTTGGCGGATTTGGGCTTCCCGGATTTTATAGGAAATTTTTTCATTTCTCCCATCTATTTTGCAAATTATTCCCGATTGTGCAAGGTTTATTTGAATTTTATGGCAAAAATCCTTTTCCTTGTCTGTTAAAGGTAAAATAATAACTTGCGTGGGACAGAGCCACAGAGGAAGCCGTCCTTTTCGGTGTTCCAGATACACTCCCATAAATCGTTCTAAAGAACCAATGATGGCTCGGTGAACCATGACCGGGCGTTCTTCCTCTCCCTGTTCATTGATGTAGCTTAAGTCAAAAGCCTCCGGGAGGTTAAAGTCACATTGAAATGTTCCTAGCTGCCAGGGTCGGGCAAAGGAATCTTTTATATTGATGTCCAGTTTTGGTCCATAAAAAGCGCCTTCTCCCGGCTGTTCCTTGTAAGGAATCTTTAAATCATCAAGGGATTCTTTCAGGGCTTTTTCCGCTTGATCCCAAAGAGCTTCATTTCCCATACGACTTTCAGGTCGGGTGGAAAGAGCAATGGCGTAATCATTTAAACCTAAGGTTTGATAAATGTCTTCCAGCATATGCAGTCCCGTTTGAATCTCTTCAAAAAGCTGATCGGGCCGGCAAAAAATATGAGCATCGTCCTGACAAAAACTTTTTACTCTGGTTAATCCCTGTAAAGCTCCGGCCGGTTCCCGACGATGAAGACGGCCAAAATCCGCCACTCTCCATGGCAAATCCCTATAAGATTTTCTGTCTTTTTTATAGAGAAGGCAGTGTCCGGGACAATTCATGGGTTTTAAAAGTCTTATTCCCTGATACATTTGATGTTGTTTTGGTGAAAAACCCTCCGGAAATTTTGTGTTATCATTATATGTCGCTCCTCTGAAATTTTGAGGCTCCGGCTTATTTGATGGATTTTTCTGCTGAGGTTGTTTCAGGTGGTTTTTGACTTCAGGTCGTGTTTTAAAAAAATGAGAGAAACCGGTTTGCTCAAGTTCATTTTCTTCCAGGACCGCAAACATATTGTCCATGAAGTGGTGGAGATGACCTGAAGATTCAAACAGATCCGAATGATAAATTTGGGGAGTGATCACCTCTTCATACTCATACTTTCTGTATTTCTCTCTTAAAAAATTCTGAAGCGACTGATAAACTTTGGTTCCTGAAGGAGTAAAAAAAGGACTTCCGGCGGAAAGTTCATTAAACCAAAAAAGATCCAGCTTTTTCCCAAGGAGGCGATGATCATTTTGGGCGGCCTCTTCCTGTCTTTTGAGATAAGCCTTAAGCTCCTTTTCTGAATGAAAAGCCGTTCCATAAATTCTCTGAAGCTGCTTGTTTTTGGAACCCCCCCGCCAGTAAGCGCCGGA
>JAPOOY010000034.1 GCA_026713205.1 Bdellovibrionales bacterium | reverse complement strand
TGGCTCCCCTTTTTGGTCGCAGCTTCGACCTCAATATGCCATAAAAAGGGCCTCTCTGGGCCTCAGAATTGCCCCTATTTTGCATTTTAGACCCCTTGGCCAGGGAAAAAGCGGCCCTATGAAAATGACGCGGTGGAGATGGGGTGGATTATGTTCATCATTATGCTGATTCTTTTCTCTCCAGATCAATTGTTCCCTCGTAAAGGTCAGACAAAGGAAAGCACATATCAAAATTATTCCAATCAATATCCCCATTAACGACTTGGAACTTTTTAAATAAGTCAATGTCTAAATATTTTCTTATCTCTGGATGTGTTGAGTTGTTTAAAAAATTTGAAAAGTCCACTTCCTGCTTCGCTTTATCAGAAAATACAAACAAAATTTTATAGTTTGCCAAATACTCCGCTTTTTCTATTTTTATTAGTTTCATAGCTTACCTTCTATTTTTTTAGGCGTAATGCTTTTATTTAAAACAAAATAATTAACCCAACTTTGTATGATTTCATCAGCTAGCTTAAATGTTAAATGTTCAAAGTGTTTTAACTGTTTTTTTGGCAAAGGTTTTTTTCTTTTCACTTGCTTTACAATAAGATCAACGACCTGTCCATTTTTAACAATTAGCTCTATCTTTGATTCTGTCTCTCCGTACCTTGCGTGAACATGAATTGGTCTGTGCTCATTGGAATAGAAAAATACGGTCATCCCTAAATAATCAAAAAGTTTAGGCATTATTGAGTCCCTTTTGAAACTCGACCATTTCTTTCTCTAAAAAGTGAGATTTGAGCGCGGCCAAGTGAAATTGTCCCATTGGTTCACCAACTGGATGGGAAATGGTGTTCAATTCTTCTTTCGTTTTTGTTTCCAGCCATTCCCCAAAAAGCAGCTCTTCAAGTTTCTGTTTCTTTTCTTCTCTCTCTTTTTTGCGCTTCTCAAGACGGGCGATCGTTTCCTCTTCTCCGATTTCCTCGCTTGATTTGAAACCGGACGTAACCGAGTTATAACCACCCTGCTTTAAAGCTCCAAAAAAGTAACCTATAAAATTTTTAATCCCCCGGTTGTTCTGTCTTTCCAATTCACCGTTTTCTAAATCGTGGGCGAAGGCCTCTAGGAACTTGGAAACCTCTTCCGGCGCAAATTGAAATTTATTCCTGATTTGGTCAAGGTGGCCTTTTCCAAAGCCCAGCTCTTTTAAAACCTTGGGGGTTTGAATACTTGACCATTTATGCTCAGAATCCGGCACTAAATTTTTTTTGTTTTCTTCAGTAGTAGTAGTATTTATATAATTACTACTACTACTAGGGCCGCTTAGTGACGCTCTCGGTGATGCTCTAGTGACGCTCTCGTCACGCTCTAGTGACGCTCTCGCAATACTTTTTTGATTTGCTAAGTGCTTATAGGTAGATTTTGGAAGTTCGTAAACTCGCCATCCAGAAGGGCCATTTTTGCTTTTTGTTACTTTTAAAAAGGATTTCTTTTTTAACCTTAAAATGAGGCTTCTTAGCCCTCCCGGGGTGGTTATAAGGAATTTTGTTATTTCAAGATTTGCAATTTTAGGTGTTTCTCTTTGACCTAGAGATGAGCAAGTTTCAAAAAGATATTGTAGCAATTTGTCCTCTTGCGTTGATAACTCTGTAATCTCGTAATTTTGCTCACGCTCTAGTGACGCTCTCGTCACGCTCTCGTCACGCACCCACTCACGCTCTAGTGACGCTTTCGTCACGCTCTCCTTTTCAGGAGCTTTTTTCAGTGACGCTCTAGTGACGCTTTTGTCACGCTCTAGTGACGCTTTTGTCACACTTTCGCTTGACCCACTTTTGGCCTGCTTTCGACCCAGCTTTGACCTATCCTCAGTTTGGCCATGACTTGATGTGGTTCCAGTCTCTTTAGGGTGTAAATGCTCTTTTGAAAGGCTAGGGCCATTATTTCTTACAGTTGCCTCTTTAACTCGTGATTGCCTTCTCGCAGGTCTCATTGAGCTAATTCCTGGTTATTTTTAGTGCCTGTAATGTAACTAGCAACTTCATCAAAAGAGGCCCTTAATTCTCGTGCACATCCTTCTCGGATGGTTTTTCCATTATTAACAGAGTTGTTAATTTGTGCTGAAAACTTTAATTGGGTGGGGATAAGCCTATCGCCAAAGTTCTTTGTGATTTCTTTGTAAGCCTCGCTACTGGCAATAGTGTTACTTTGAAATTTATTCATTAAGATATAATATTCTGGAATGCTACACTCGTACTCTTCTGCATACTCTTTCAATTCATCAAGAGTTAAATAGAGGGATTCGATACTAAAAATATCGGAGTTTATAGGTATAACCAGTTTTGAGATTGTAAGTAACGCTGACACGGTTAAAGAATTAAGAGTTGGCGGCATATCAAAAATAATAGAGCCAAATCTTTGAGCTAGACCTTTCATGTGCTTTCTCAGCAAGGTTTTAGGGTTTCGCCCTCCTGCTAACCTCTCTGACTTAAGAGCTTTCATTCTTGCAGGTAATATAAATAAATTAGGATATTTTGTTTCTCTTACATAGTCTTTTATTTGAAGATTGTTTTTAAGAATCTCATAAATGGTTACAAGGTTATCAAGGTTTTCTTGTTCTTTAAGAAGCATATTGCTGGCACAGGCTTCACCGTCAAGGTCAATTAGCAATATTGGATTTAAAGACCTTTCAGCTAGCCAACAGCTATAGTTAACATTCAAAACACTCTTTCCAGTTCCACCTTTCAATATGAAATTAGATAAAATTTCGGGCTTAATTTCTTGACCTTTCTCTTTAAGGAGTATTCCAACTGTAGAGTGTGGAACAAAAATTTTTCCATTTTCTCTTTTGCGTAGAAAATCGAGATTCCTGTCCTTTAAAATTTGTTTCATTCTGACGTTTGAAATATTTAGCGCTGTAGCTAACTCTTGAGCAGAAAGCATATACAAAACCCCCTTGGTTTCATTATTTTCTATAATTTTCATTAAAAGTGAAAATTATGGCAAGCTCTATATTTTAGATAAATTAACCAATTAGAAGACTTGTTTGCTCTATTATTTTTAAACTGACAGTGTTATCAAATATCCCGATCGACATAATCTCTGAGATTTTCCATAACGTTGAGTTCCTGCCAGCTATAGAGATAGATGCCAGAAATCAAGCTAAAGCTGCCTAAGATATTGCTAACCATCCCTGACTTGGTACTTTCTAGCTCTATGAGGACAATTGAAATGGAGGTGAAAAGCGTTCCTATGATGAAGAAGGCCGACATTATGGCCCTGCGTCTTTGAATAGTGATCATTTTGATATTTTCTCCCAGTGAAGAATTGTTTACGTTCGTAAATTCACGATTGTAAATTCCATTTTAAATAAAAAGAGTGAATAATCAAGAAGCTCTTAAAGAATTAAGAGAACAATTAAAAAAGTATATTGAAGCAAATTACAATTCAGTTGAAGACTTCTGTTGGGATAGACAGATTAGTAAGGCGACTATCTCAAATTTTTTAAACTCTAAAAAAGACTTTCAAGTTTCAACATTGTTAAAGATTGCCAAAGGCATGAAAAAAAAGCTCAAAATTTCAGTTGATTATTAAGCTGGTTATTTGGGGGACAGAAGCCCCAATTGAATCAAAGTAACCAAAGCAGTGAGAAGCAGGAAGGAGAAAGACCCTCCGATAATAAGCATATCTTTTTTAAGTCCTGCGTGAACATTCTCAATTTTTAGCTCAAGCCCTTTTATATCCCGCTGGACAAGGGCAATGTCCCCCTTGGTCGCCAAGTCAGTTTCAAAGACTACGTTGAGGGCATCAATCTGATCCTCATTAAACCCAGCCTCTCTCAATTTTCTGGCAGCGTTAAAATCCATAACCTTCTCGCCTATTAGAAGTCTTGTGGAGCATCATTCGCACGCCTCACTATAGCACAAACAAGAGCAAAAGGCCTCCCCTTTTCCTACCCATCGCCCTCTTATCGGGCCGCTCGGGCACATTTTTAGGGAGGATGGGGGGTTGACAGCTTGGGTTTTCATCTGTAATTTCATAAGTAATTTATTAAATTACATATACCCACCACAGGAGGAACCCCCCATGGCCCGACTAGGCATCACCGAGGCGCAAGTCCACAAGGCAGCAGACAAGATCAAGGCATCCGGCCTTGACCCCACCATTCAAGGCGTCCGCGAAATTCTCGGCAGCGGCAGCTTCGCCACCATTTCTGCCCATCTCAAGAAGTGGCGTGACCGCAAGGTTAAAGAATCCCCCACGCCCCCCGAACCCGAAGACTTTAAACTTGCTTGCCAGCAAATCTGGCTGTCCACCTGGCGTATGGCCGAAGATTCTTTCAAGGAGCAAAAAAAGGCCTTGCTGCTAGAGCGCCAGGAATGGGAGGGAGAAAGGGGGCAATTACTCGCCGAGGTTGAACGTTTGGAAAAGCTCTCTCTCGCTGAGAAAAGAAAAGGGGAAGAGCTGGCCGCTTCCCTGCAGGGGAAAGAAAAAGAGGGGGAGGCCTTAAAAGGAGTGCATTTTAAGCTCAAAGAAGAATACGCAAAGACTAAAGCGCAATTAGAGGCCAGTGAAGAGAGAAGAAAAGAGGCCTTGACGAGGGGCGACCGGCTGGAAAAAGAACTGGCCTCTCTGGCCAAGGGAAGGGGAAAAAAGAGTTAGAAAATCCCTTAAATGAGGCCCCTTGTTTAGGGAAG
>JAPOOY010000036.1 GCA_026713205.1 Bdellovibrionales bacterium | reverse complement strand
CTGCGAGCAACTTGAAGCGGAATTTTGTGAAGGTTGCGAAAGAGAAGATCTCTCCCCTAATGCAAGTGTAATAGATGTTATGAAAGAGGTTGTGGCTATGGCGGAAAAACAGGAAGAAAGAGTCAAAGATGAATTAAAAGAAGTTAAAAACGAATACGATAGAGCTCAAATCCCTAAAAGAGTGGCAGTTAAAAAACAGAGAAGATGTGAAGGTTATTGGAATGAAGACGACCAAGTATATGAAGAATATGACACGGAGGAAAGACTGGATTGTAAAATGGCGAAACTTCTGACAAAGCCTTTCATAGAAAAAGACCGGTATTATCAAGAGACTCTAAAACGCGAACTCTGGCAAGAGGCTCTAAGTGATGAAGGAGACCCCTATCTTATAATGGATCATTTGAAGCGGATTCGAGCTAATCCCTATGGCTTTTCTCAGGAGAGCCGAAATTCAGTAACCCTTCTGGAAAACTATATAGGATGGAGAGATCGTTATGAAAATGCGGAAAACGACTACCAAAGAAACTTTGTGATCAATCGAATTGTGGACCGCGCTGAAGGTTTATCTGATCATTTAGGCAATCGAGGACAAGAGGACTTCTTATATCTTCGCACTGGCCTGGATAAACATTTTGATATGGCCGGCGCTCGGCTGAATTCTGTAATGACCCGAGCAACTTCTCCAACCTCACACACTCCGGTTAGAGGCACCTCATCCCCCCATCATCCTATTAATCAAGAGACTTTAAATCTTTATTAAAAAAGACCTTTCTTCACCTTTGAATAGAAATTACAAGCTGGATGCCAATCAGATGATGTAAAGGGAGGCCGCCGTGGGGATACTCAACGATGTTTACAGGATGTGAAACATGTTGTGATCCTGATGCCCTAGAATTCCACAGCGGCCTGTGTTAAAAATCCAAAGTTTGTTTTTTTCTTCTCGTAAAACAAACCTCCCTGTACCCTAAAAGTTAAAAAAGATTCCAAACTGTATTTCACTTCCAAATTCATCTCATAATCAAACCTTTTCTCTGAAATCTGAAAACCCGCCACAAATTGAGGAGCCACTTTTACAGTCTCTTCCCAAAAGGAAAACACCAGACGAGGCGCAAAATAAACCACATTATTTATGCATCCTTCCTCAACCCATAATGGGGAAAGAGAGTTATCCTCTTCCTCCGTAGAACTTTCCGTCCCCTTGAAGCAGGAGGGGGCGGTTATAAGATAATTCCAAAGAAACAAGCCCACATTATAATTGGGATGAAAGGAAAAGTTTTTAGAGGCATACCCGGCTTTCAGTTCCACTCGTGGTTTAAGTAAAAACCATAGATTAACTCCGGCCTCTAAAGCCGCGGCCAGGTGAGCCTTTGAAACTCCATAACTCACAGAAAGTTTCGTATCCCAAAAATCCTTTTCATATTGTCCAAAAAGCTCCACCCTGTGAAATTTTTCATGCCGATATAATCCTTCCACTTTCCAACTTTCCCCTGAAATTCCACCGGCAAGAAGAGGAGCAAGTCTGTTTTCTTCTCTAACCACAACCGCCGGATGAAAATAAAACCGATTGTATTTTAAATAGAGGGAAAGCCAGGTCACATGAGACACCCAATTGGAAAGAGAAGGGGTATCAGCCGAATAAGTAAGTCCCATCCCAAAATGATAAGGAGCTTTTCCCAACTGAAAACGGGCAAACTCCCCCTGCCAGGTGATGTAGAACTGAGAAAGAGAAATATTGTGTTGAAAAAGAGACCAATCTGTTTTGAAAGATTTTTCACTGTGGAGAAGAAAAAGTCCGCCCTGCGGTTCCGGATCAGAATTCAACCAAGAGCTTTTTTTAAATAATTCATCCGCTTTTTGACGATGAACTGCATCCAATCGCGCGGAAACCGTTAAACCATCTATCACCTGAACAGTGGGTTTTAACGCAAAGTAAAAAGTCCCATGAAACTGAACATCCCCCTGATAGTAAGTCTCGCCCCGAGACCAACCGGACCAATCCACGGTGACAGCCTTTCCGCCAAAGGAAAAAACAAGAGGAACAAAGTAAAAAAGAATCCTTAAAGAAATCGGCATCTTCCTTGAACGCTAGCAAACAGAATAAATCTCGGTCAAGAAAAACATATATTGCTATACATTACCATTGATGAATCCTGATTATACTGTTCGTCTTGAAATTTTTAAGATGAAATAAGGATTACACCCTCCATTAAGGGAAGAGAGGGGTCAAAAGCTCAGACATGCGTTTTGCCACAGAGCGACTTTCAGTCGCTACTGTGTCAAATTCGTGCTCGCTTTTGACCCCTCTCTTCCCTTAATGGAGGGCTAATTTATGTATATTCCTCCGGTTTGAAAATTTCGGTGAAGTAAAAAGGCATCAGGACAGTTCCTGAATATTTAAAGAGATTCTTCATCCACCGGTGGTGTCTCAGAAGAGACCTTATTTGTAAAATATTTCTCATGAAAGAACTTACGGAATAAAACGGATACCAGTTTCACCATATCTTCACGGGAAAGGGAGATCTCGTCATCCTCCACACCTCCAGTAAAAGAAACCCACCCAAAGTGAATAGTTTCTGAATCTGTCCAATCATCTTTAGAAGGTATTTCCTGATATTTTAAAATATAATTAAATATATTTTTTGCGGTAACATCCGGCATCTGCCGGTCAAACCAACTTTCCGCCGCAGAGGAATTCCGCTCAACAGGGAACAGTTTTAAAGAATTAAAAAGACAATACAAACTCTCCAATTCCTTCCTTTCCACAAAACCGTTTTTATTAAAATCATAAATATCCATTATTTTCTCCACAAGGTGAGCGTTTAACAGAAGATATTTCATATCCAATCCGGTTATATGGGAGGGGTGAGAGCCAATCTTTTGGCTGATTTCCGTCATGGCATACAGGTGATTCAGCATTTCATCTCTTTTCTCTTCTACAGAGGAAGAGCCAAAGGGCCACTTTTTTTCATACCATACCGCATTTTCTCTTTCCTTCTTTATCTTTAAAATTTCCTGTTGCTTTTCTGCAAAATACCATGAAAACCCTGGAAGACCGATACCACCCGTTGTATCAGTTAAAATGGACAGAAGAGCCGCCCGATGAATCTCAGGAATAGAAAGAAAAGCTTTGGGATGTTCCTGAAGGTATTGAAAAAACTCAGGGGAAAGAGATAGTTTATGAGCAAGCCTTCCATCTTCCTCTGTCTGTGTTGGCTTTGCTTCATCTTTTTCCTGCAAAGAGCTTTCACTCTGTGGTGGAACGAGGGAAGGGGTTATACCTTCCGGCTTTAAAGCGCCTATAGGATGATTTGGCACAGTCTCAGGCATAGGCATAAACCTCCTATGCTGTATTACCCAGGCTTTCCTTTCTGAAAGATACCTTTGGCGTAAATCCACATCCAGTTCATTGAGATTTTTGTGAACCAGATGCTCTATGATTTCCTTTAAGCTCTGATCCGGAAATTCTTCCATAAAAAACCGAACAAATTCCCCAGAACCAACAT
>JAPOOY010000096.1 GCA_026713205.1 Bdellovibrionales bacterium | reverse complement strand
CAATATATTTTTTTCAGCGGAAAATCTGAAAAATCAAACCTTATCAGATAGATAAAAAATTCGTATTGTGAAAATTTCTGAAAACTTAATTCCCGTTGATGGGGAAAAAGCCGGTTTTTTCTTTACAAGATTTTGCAGCCAAAACCGGTGTGAAATTTTTTTCCTTTGTTCAGGATGGTTTTCTTCTCACGCCGGTGGAGGTGCAGGTCAGTCTTCTCCCTGGTCTTCCTGACATTAAATTCAGCGGCTTGGCGGATATGGCCATTAAGGAAAGCGCCACACGGCTTAAATCCGCTTTTAAAAAATGTGGATTTCACTGGCCCCTTCGGCAACAAATCATTGTTAATCTTTCCCCCGCCTGCATCAGAAAAAACAGTTTAGGCGTGGACTTGGCTCTGGCCTTAGCCCTTTTGAGCAAAACCGGACAGATGGATTTTTCCCAATTTAATACGAATGATCTTTATGCCTATGGAGAGGTGGGTTTGAGCGGGGAAGTTTCCACTCCGGAAAATATCAATCTTCTTTCCGGAAAGTGGGCTCCCCTTATGACAGGGAAGATGATCGGAAAAAATTTTAGAGAGGGCGTTTATACGGCTCAAACCCTTCAGGAAATTCCACTGGCAAAAAAAGCTAAAGTGGAAGACTGGAGAAGCAGTCTGGAAAAACCTCCCCTCCCTTCCACTTGTTTTTCCAAAACGGCTTCTTTGATTTTAAAACTTTGTGCCGCAGGAGAACACCATTTGCTTTTATGTGGGGAAGCCGGTTCCGGAAAAACCACTGTAGCTGAACATATTTATCATCTTCTTCCTCCACCGGAAAAGAGTTTTTGGGAGGAAGGCTGGCAAATGCATCTCACCCGTCCTCTGTCCTGGCGTCCCTATATCAATCCCCATCACACCACCACGCCTCTTTCCATGATTGGAGGAGGTTGCCCTATTTTTCCGGGGGAAATTTCCCGCGCCCACGGCGGGCAATTGGTTATGGATGAGTACCTGGAATTTCATCCCAAGGTGCAGGAGGCTCTTCGGGAACCTTTGGAGAAGGGAAAAATTCGTTTGGTCAGAAGAGGATTGAATGTGGAATTTCCCGCCCATTTTTTGTTGACCGCCACCACAAACCTTTGCCCCTGTGGGGATTATGTGCCGGGCCAGCCGGTGAAGTGTTCCTACTCTCTGAAAAGATGTCAGTCCCATTTGGATCGCCTCAGCGGCCCCATGTTGGATCGTTTTGATCTCCTGGCCTTTTCCAATGGTTGGAAAGGGAAGAAAGAAGTGTCCATGAAAGCTCTATTGGAAAGCGTTCAGGTGGCGCGGGATTTTCGTAAAAACATACGAAAACAAAACATTCCAAATGGACGGTTGGAATGGGGAGAGCTGGAAGCCATGATCTCTCCCGAAGTGAGGCGTGTTCTTCCGAGCACCACTTCCCACCGCAGGAGGCGCGCTCTTTTGCGAGTGGCTCGCACCTTTGCCGATTTAAAAGGAGATCGGGAAATAAGAGGAACCCATGTAGAAGAGGGTTATGCCCTCAGTATGAAAAACTTCTATTTTTTAAAAACCCGTATGATGGAGGGTTAGTGGGAGCTTCAGATTATTTTTCCCTTGGCAGTTTAAATGTTTAACACCTATTACAACAGGCTTAACTAAAACTTGTCTCATAAATACGATTGTTTTCCGAAAACGGGACTAAAATCAGTTTAACACTCAACTCACTATAATTTTGATAAAGTATTTATGAGACAAGTTCTAACTATGGGCCTGGGTTTTTTGGCTTTTGTTCATGCAAACGCCCCCTTCCTAGGGAAATAGGGTGTAAAAGTTCACCTATGGAAAAGTAATGTCAAGGTTATATCTACCCATTGGCGAGGATTTCTCTCACCTTGCGTTATGGTCTCCTCAGATCGATCTTCAGGTCTCCGTTTCAACATCGCCTTTCTCTGTCAGTCTTTTCTCT
>JAPOOY010000214.1 GCA_026713205.1 Bdellovibrionales bacterium | reverse complement strand
TGTTTACTTTTTGCCTTAAAGTTACAGTTATCATTAGTGCTTTTGGGAAGTCATCTAAGGTTTTCTTTTTTTGTTTTTTTGTCTTCTTACCCTTTTATAGTTTCACTACGGAAACAACTTCACAAACTGATCTCTGCCGACCTCTCTTTCAAGAAGAACTTCTCTTGCCTTCAATAAATACAAATGATTTAGCAGCTATAAGGGATAGATTAAGTACGAATCAAGGTATTGGAGGAGCAGCAACTGTGGGCATAGAGCAGCCTTTCAGCCCTGAAATATCTAAAAAATTAAGAGAGTTTACACTGTTGCAGCGAGGAAGTGTCACAATAATCTTCGGTAGAAACTCAGATCCTTCATGGCTTCAATCAGGCACCTTTTCTCCAGAAGAGGTCAATACAATAAAACAGGAACTTGATCGGTATTTTGAACAAATAAAACAAATCATATTTCAAGTGGATGGTAGAGATGTTGAACTACGCTCAGCTTTCTTTTCAACAGAAAAAACCGCAGCTATCAGTCATATTCATGAATTTATATCCAGTGGACGAGATTGGGTAGGTGTTACTCATGCTCTGATTGGCTCTGGTACCTGGTATGAAACAATATACAGTAATGAGAAACAAATGGCTGTTGCCAAGACAGGAGAAACATTATTCCTTTCAGAGCCTTACAGAATGGCTTCACTATCAGGCATACCTGAAAAAGTTTTGGATGGATATTTGGCAAACTTTCATGGCATACCTCACCTCTCAAGATCTGTTTCCAAGGGTATCACACCTCCTAATGGTCCTTTTCATGGCTCCTCACCTGGAAAACGATTGATGTTAATCTCCTTTTTTAAATTGAAAGGCAATTTTATGGATTCGGGGAAATAATCTTTTGAGAATAAATACTTTTTCATCGGAATGGTTAATACTGTAAGTGAAATGTTATTTTTGAATCAAATCAATCCTGAAAAAAACTTTTCATATCCCATAACTCTTACTTTCTGAAAGCGATGATTTTTATCATATTTTTCGTTATCAATGAGTTGAAAATTTAATGAAGTCTTCAACTTCTCCGAATAATAAAGAAGGTTGGAAGATAGACCTTTTGACTGTGTCTTACACTCAATAAGCATCCAGGGATGCTTATCCTTAGTGATTAAAAAATCCACTTCTTTTTTTTCTTTATTTCTTACAAAAAATAAATCAAAAAGTCCTTCTCCTGTATCCGTCCAAAAATGACAGATTTTTATAAGATGAAGAGCTGTTAAATTTTCCAGTCGTTTAGCAGTTTCAGATTTTGGAATTTGCAGAATATCGTAAAGATAAAATTTAGGCTCAGATCGCAAAGACCTTTTTAAACCTTTGGAGTAGGGCCGAACAAAAAAACCATAATAGAGCATTTCTGACAGCAAAACCCACTCCCTCACTGTAGCATAAGCCACACCGACATCTTCTTTTAAAGAATTGAATGAAAAAAGAGAGCCTACTTTCTCCGGAATAAGATCCAATAAAACTCTGAAAGCATTAAGGTCGGATAAAATTTTTACATCTCTTGTATCTTCATAAGCCAGCCTGTCAAGCCTAAGTCGCGACCACCTTTGCGCTTTTTTCTCTTTTCCTGAGAGCAAAGGTTCAGGATAACTTCCAAGAACCATTAGATCCTTCCATTTATAAGAAACTTTAAATCTTTTTAAAATATTATTCGGTTTGGAAGGAGCATGAGATTCAGAGACTGAAAAAGGATGAAGACGATAAGGAATATATCTCCCCAATAGACTGTCACTTCCTTTCCGATAAATATCCAGTTTTGCGCTTCCTGTAACCAAAATGGAGATCTCATCAGAATAGGTGTCATAGATGCCCTTGATTTTTGATTTCCATTTCCTGTCCTTATGAATCTCATCAAAAAGGATAGGACCTTCACCAATTTTTTCCAATACTTTTTCGGGAAACTGGGTCCAGATTTTTCTAAAGGCCGTTTGATCCCAGGAGAAGTAATTATTCTTATCCGTCAAAAGCTGTTTTCCCAATGTGGTTTTTCCAACTTGTCTGGGACCGCTTATAAATGCCATTTTTCTGTCTTTTAAAGCATCTTTTTTTATAGTAGAACTTAAATAGCGTATTTTTAACATAATTTTATTATATACCAGACTGATAACTGGTCAAGACCAATTATCAGTCTGGTATAAAGAAAAAAATGAGAATTTTTAAGAAAAATTCTGGAAAAGTCTGTTTTTAAAAATAACTTTCTTGATCTTAATGAACTACTGAAAAACTATTGGTGCCCACAGAGATCGACAATAGGGAGCAAAAAAAGAGACTTCAAAACGGCAAAATAATTAAGAGATCCAGTAAATCCTCCGCTTTTATTTCCCAGTGATAACCGCCTAAAACCTCTACTAGCCAGAGTATCCCGTAAAGATTTTATAGTAGAAAATAAGGTTTAGGTGTTCTTGAACCCCATCTCAACCGGACAACTTGATTTGTGAGTTTTGTTAGGATTTTTCTTTAAATCCAAAAATTATCACAAGCCGCCGTTTCTGAAAATGAGGCGTGGCATGCCAGGTCAATTCCTTCTCCTCTTTAAGAATTTCGCGATTTCTTTTTCTTTCCGAAAGGAGCAAAACCTGTCCGGGAAAAGTAGCGGAGGGCTGTCCGTCCTCCGTTTCAAACAGGGTTCCCGCCGGACCATAAACAGTATAAGTAGCCGAGATCCATTCCCCATTATTATCTTTTGAATGATTATGACCTGATTTACGGGTGAGAAAGTGATTTTGCGTTTCAGAAACAGCAAAGCCTTCCAGTATGATATTCCGATCATCCGCCACTGAAATAATCTGTTTTAATTCCAGAATAACCTGATAAAGCTCCTGTTCAAATTGATTGATCTCTGCTTTGGAAATTTTTCCGGTTTTAACAAAAGCTCTCTTTAAGCTTCTTCCCCAACTGAAGCTGTTAAAGTCTGAAGCAGGATAAATGTCAATAAAAGACATAAGCTCTGAAAAAAATCGTGTGACTCCATAATTTTTCGCTAAAATGGCATTACCCACTTTATAACCGATTTCCGGTGTTATTGAGGACTTAAGAGTGACAGTGACAGCTCCCCTGTTCAAGGCGTGGTGGATGGCTTTTGGATCATCAGAACCCAAAGGCGAGGGAAAAAACCATCCCTTTGAGGTCAGGTCATCCTTAGTGTCCTCCAGCAGGCTTAAGGGAGCGCCTCTGTCCAAAGCCTCTTGAATTTTTTGCGGATCCGCGCTTTTTGCCAGAACGATTGTTTGCGCAAATGAGGCAAATGCCTCCTCACAATCCATCAGCGGCTGTGCTATCGCCTCCCCATACATAAAGGCCACAAAAAGAATTGTCACTGGGAAAAATCTTTTTGTTTTATAGAATATTATAGTCTCCCGTTTAAAGAACTATTGAAGGAAAAGTTTTGTTCTTCTCAGTCAGACAATATAACAAAAAACCCGCAATAAGGAAATTTTTTTGAGGGAGCGAAAAAATTTACCGGTTTGAACATCGCTTTTGTGAAATTTTTACACGGATCATTTTGCTTATTTTCTAGGTTTATTTTATTGTATAAATTTCTTTTTGGTGACCAATTTTAACAATCAAAACAATTCGTGTTTCTAACTTAAAAATGACTCTATAATTCCCTACTCTCATTCGGCGACAACCTTTTAAACTATAACGCAAAGGCTTTCCAAAATGGACTGAGTCTTGAGTAAGACGCTCTTCTATAGCTTTCTTGATTTTCTTTTTTTCTATTTTCGGAAGCTTTGAAATATCATCTTTAATAACTGATTCGAGATATTCAACCTTATGCACTGTTACCAAGCCTTATCATGAGGGACTCGTTTTTGTTTTTGAGACAAGCGTTTATCTGCTATTTTAGAAAAATACATATCCTCTTGAAGTTCTAAAGCTTGATGAATGAGATTTAAACTAACAGTTGAAATTTTTTGTTGTGTTTTCCTGGATAATTTCTCAAGGGCTGAGTAAGTTTTATTATCAACTGTCAGGTTAATTCTTTTTTTTATTGATGGCATTCCTTATTCTCCTATATAGAAGAGTAACTCAAGAGTAACTTATTGTCAATAGAAAAAAGAAAATTCCTTGACAAGTCATCACCATGAAATATTTATGATTCAAGAAAAATCCCGTAAAAATGTCTTTTTGAAAAATAAAGTTAAATGATTTCAAGAAATTACAAAACCATTGGTGCCCGCGGAGGGTCCGATAATACGGAGTTCAAAACACGAAAATAAGCCAACAACCAAACAAAAACCCGCTCTTGCTTCCCACTGATAACCGCTCATAACCTCTACTAACCGGAGTATCCCGTAAATTTCCCGTAAAGATTTGTCAGAAAGGGTATTGAATAAGGCCCAAAAAAAGCTTGACTTTTTCCTAAAATAAGCTGATAAGTATTGTATATTACGCTTGTCTCAAATGGCAAGTTGAGGCTACCCTCGGGTGGCCTTCTTTTTTATTATGAGAACAATCGCTTACATTGATGGTTTTAATCTTTTTTATGGTGCTTTAAAAAAGAGCCCTTATAAGTGGCTTAACTTGGAAGCTCTGATAAAAAATATCTTACTTAAATGAAAATGCAAAACTATTGTATGATATTTATATAAAATTACCTGATAAAAAAAGAGATGAAGCTTTTTCAAAAGTTATAAGAGTTCTTAAAGAAGATACTGATGAGAAAATAAAAAGCTTATCTTAAATTTTTATGGCGGCCTAGTGTTTCATCCGATAAGTTTTTTCATACATTAGAAATGGATTTAGGCTATTAGCTCCAAACCAAAGGTTATGAAAGAATTTATCGGACAAAGCACTAGTTATCCATACTAAGGT
>JAPOOY010000037.1 GCA_026713205.1 Bdellovibrionales bacterium | reverse complement strand
TCTTTTCCAAGAGAATTTTTTTAACTGTCACCTTTATTTCTGTTTGCCTCTTGGTATCCAAAGAAATTTTTATTTGATGCTCCCCCTCTGTTTTTAAGGGCTCTGTTGTTATATCCCTTTTATCCACCAGCAAACCATGCTGTTGTTCCAGCTCCCGAGAGATATCCACCGGGGAAACGGAACCAAAAAGATGTCCCCCTGCCCGGCTTTCCCTCTCAAAGACAAGGTGAATAGAAGAAAGCTTCTCCAACAGCTGATCTCTTTCCAAAGCCGCTTTTTTTTTGCTGGCTTCTATCACCTGTTGTTTATGTTTCCACTCACCTAAACGGCCTTCATCCAGTGTGAGGGCTAATTTCTTAGGCAAAAGGTAATTTCTGGCATAACCGGGACGGACACTGACTCGATCACCTGCTTTGCCAAGATTTTTAACGTCTTTTTGAAGGATAAGTTCCATCAGCTCCCACCTTTTTTTGAATTTTCAACAGCCGTTCCTGCTCCCAGCGAGCGGATTGAATCAAAATCTGATGAAAATCCTCAATATGTTTTTTCGGAAGAGTTCCTTGGGAAAGCTTCTCATGGTGAAAATAAATAACCCTGTCATTAATACGAAATTTCCGCCTAAGCTCGGCTATGGTTTCCGGTTCCGCTGAAAACACCGCATGAAAATACCATCCACGGGTCACCTTTTTACCCCTATTGACAATGGGACGGGAACCCCAGGTATCCAAGTGGTGAAGTGTTCCCTTATAACTCTCAATCACCTTAACGCTTTCAGCATAAATCTGCTTTTGATCCTTTTCATTGGTATCGGGATGAAGAACTAAAATCTCCTCATATAACCTTAAATTTCCTTTTTGAGACATGTTTTGTTTGATTAACACAAAAATGTCATGAGAAGCAACATCTTATTTTTAGGTTTTTATGAGAAATAAGCCCTTATAGGGGTCAAAAATTCAGCCCTGCGTTTTGCTTTAGTGCGACTTTCAACCGTTCGCGCTCATTTTTGACCCTAGAGGCTGTCATAAAGGGTGTAAGTATTTTTTCTTATTTATGAAGAACCGGAAAATTTCAAACCGGAGGAGTATAACTCATCTGACGAAAACATTCTGATAACACCACAGCGGCACTGACAGAGACATTATAACTGGCCCGCGTCTCTTTTTGAGGAATGGATAAAAGCTTGTCACAGATTTTTTTCGTCAGGGCTTTCAAACCGGCCTTTTCCCCTCCAAGGACAAAAGCCGACCGGCCTTCAAAATTTTCCTGCCATAAACAATGGGAAGAATGGCCATCCAGGCCATATATCTGAAAATGTCTTTGTTTTAGCTGTTTAAGACAGTGAGAGATATTAACCATTTCCACAGGGACATACTCCACTCCCCCGGCGGCAGCTTTTAAAGCGGAAGGGGTTAAACCGGCCGAATGGTGACGGGAAATAAAAACCCCTGTGACTCCCATGAGCCAAGCGGTGCGAATGACGGCTCCTAAATTTTTAGGATCCTCCACGCCTTCCAAAACCAAAACCACGGATTTTTCCGATAACCTGTTCCAATTCCACGGAGGGCGACCTTTCGCATAAACTGCCACTCCCTGATGATTTTCCGACAGGAGGTTGAGCTTTTTAATAGACAGGATTTCGGGGACAAGCCCCTTTTTTACAGCCAGTTCCCCAAGCTCCTTAAGATAAAAGTGACTTTGCCAACCCGGCCTAAAATATATCTTCTGTAATTCCTCTGAAGAACGAGCCTCTAAAGCCGCTCTGCAGGAGTGAATACCAACAATTTTTCTCAATATTCCTCCGA
>JAPOOY010000270.1 GCA_026713205.1 Bdellovibrionales bacterium | reverse complement strand
TTGCCAGACAAATGAAGTTCAAGGACTTCATTTCCGTGCTTAGCTTTGTCCAGACTGTTAACCTGCGCCGGCTTTTGCCGGACAAATAAATATGAAGTCATAACTTTGAGTAGCGATAAGCGAAAATTGTTATGAACCTAAAAAAGCGTCCTCTTTTCAGGAGGGCGCTTTCTTTTGAAAAGTCCTGTGAAATGCGGGAGATTCAAGAATCAGTCTCCGGTTGAAATGGGGGGGCAAGAACATCCTGAATCCAATGGGATGTCAAAGGCTTTTGTGGCGACCCTGAAGAGGGATTATATCTATACCTCTGATTGTAATTCAGCACAGGATATTATGAAGTTATTTAAGAACTGGATTGAGGATTACAATACAGTAGCTCCTCACTCGGGATTGGGCATGAGAAGTCCTGTAGAATACAGGAAGTTGATGGATCGGGTTGTCTCGTTGAAATGGGGGTCAAGAACAAATTTAATCATTTTGTAAAAGATAAGGAGCTTGTTTCGGCAATTTAATGATTCGTTCGTCGTTGACATTTTGACATTAAAAAATTAAAATGTATTATATGGAAAAAAGAAAAAAGGCTTCTACTATTTATCTCCAACCGGAAATACATAAAGCCTTAAAGTTAAAATCTGTAATGAGAGAATGTTCTATTTCAGATTTAGCTGAGGAGATCATAAGAATTTCTTTGAAGGAAGATATAGAAGACATTAAAACCATTAAACGGAGGAAAAAAGAAAGATCAGTATCTCTTGATGATTTTATAGAAACTCTTAAAGAAGATGACAAAATATAAAATACGAATCAAGACATCTGTTAAGAAAGATATTTCCTCTTTTGATAAAAAGATCAATCAAAGACTTCTTAAATCTATTCAAAAATTACAAAGTAATCCTTATGGAAACGCTAAAAAAATCACAGGGAAAGACTTTTATAGAGTAAGGGTCGGAAAGTACAGAATAGTGTATGAAATTGTAAAAACGGATTTTGAAGTCATAATTTATAAAATAGGGCATAGAAAGGATATTTATAAGTCTTAAAAGTAAAAGTTCTTCTTATCCCTGAAGAATTGACATAGGGGTTTGAGCTTGTTTGAGCATGACTCCAGTTCGGCTGTAATGAGCTATTTGCTGAATCTGATAAGGGAAATATACAGAAAAGATTTTAAATCAGCGGTTTTTTAATTTGGAGCAGGATTCTTTTTTTTCCTTCAATGGAATAGGATTTTAGGACATTTGCGGAAAAGGGGGCGTTTTCAGGCCAGGCCTGTTTCCAGTTTGGAGATTTCCAAAGGATGGCTGTTCCGGATTCGTCCAGCAAATTTTCCAGCAGATTTAAAACTTGATTCAAAGGGCCGGTGGCTTTGGATAAAATAAGCGAAAAACGGGCTTTTAGTTCCTCAGCGGGCTGGCAAAGGACTTTTACATTGGTGCATTTGAGTTGAAACAAAGTTTGTTTTAAAAATTCCGCTCGTTTCCGGCTTCTTTCACAGAGAACAAAAGAGGTGTTAGGATATAAAACCCCGCAAACTATCCCTGGAAATCCATTGCCGCTCCCTAAGTCCAGGACTTCTGTGGTGGAAAAGAAGGGAGCCAGCATTTGAGCGGTTTCAAGGCTTTCCTTCAGGAGAAATTCTAATTCCTGGCCCGATCGGGAAAAAAGGTTTAACCGGTCCCCATATTCAAGAAGACTTTTTTTAAAGCTTTCTATTTGCTGTGTTTGAAGGGCTGTTAGAGTTATTGATTTTTGCAGGGCCATTTTCCGCTTCCTAAATTTCCAAATGATTCAAAGGTTGGAATTAACTCTTTCTGAGCGGCATAAACAGCAACTTAAGCTTGTTTGTAGGGCAAACATTCATGGCCGTACCGCGAAACGGTCTCTCTTCCTGTATAAACTAATACGGATTTTTTATTATTGGGGTTGAGATTTTTATAAAAATCCAGCCCTTTAAAAAGCGAGCGATTAAGGGTTTTGCTGATTTTAATTTCATAAGATGCGATTTCATTTCCCTTATCATCCAGAAGGTCCACTTCATTTCCTGCGTTATCCCTAAAATAATAATCGGACGAGGGGTTGTTGCAAATGGCACTTAATCACTTATTACAATTATGGAATCCAATTCCAATTTTGTAAAGTTTTTTATTAAAAGTCAGATTGTAAAGCGTCGCAATGTGAACTTAAATCGGTAAGGTCATCTGTCATTTGAAACGATTTTGAAATCAGAACTCTTAAAATTGGGCTGAGTTTTAAGGTTTTCAAAAATGAATGAGCCTATAATTTCCCAACAAGTCAAAAGCTCAAACAGGAACAATAAAACTGTTATACTGAGAAAAATTTTTGAATGGAGAAACAAACCTATACAGGGTATTCTTCTGTATAGACAGGAGAGAGTCATTGCCCCCGCCCCTTCAAAAGTTGAAAGACTTACAAAATCTCTTGCGTCATAAAAAGGAAACCCTTTCCGTTGCTGAAAGCTGCACAGGGGGGAAGCTTTCGGAATGGCTGACTTTTTTACCAGGCTCCTCTGATTTTTTTAAAGGGGGGGTGGTGTCTTATTGGACGGAAATAAAGGAGAGTTTTCTTCAGGTGGATTCCAAGGCTATAGAAGAAAAAGGGGTCGTGAGTGAGGAGACAGCCCGCCTTATGGCCCAAGGCATAAAAAAACTCTTTAAAACGGATTGGAGTCTTTCCATTACCGGATTTGCCGGCCCGCCGAACAAAAAAAAGGATGAGGAAGTGGGAAAAGTGGTTTTTGCCCTGTGCTCTCCATTTGCATATCAAACCTCAGTCCGTTACTTTAAAGGAGAGCGGGAGGATATAAGAAACAAAGCCACACATTTTGCTTTGGACTTTTTACTGTCCGAATTGAAAAATAACCAAAAGGAGGAATTATGACAGCCCCAACAGAAAATAAAGAAAAAACCAGGGCTTTAGACCTGGCCATTGCTTCTATAGAAAAGCAATTTGGAAAAGGCTCCATTATGAAATTGGGAGATAGAAAGTCTCTCTATGAAAATATACCGGTTTACAGTACAGGCTCTTTAACTTTGGACAAGGCTTTAGGAATAGGAGGGCTTCCAAGGGGCCGGATTGTGGAAATTTACGGTCCGGAAAGTTCCGGTAAAACCACTTTGGCCCTAAGTACAGCCGCTCAGGCTCAAAGAAATGGCGGCACAGTGGCTTTTGTGGATGCGGAACACGCTTTGGATGTGACCTATGCCGGTAAATTGGGAGTTAAGGTTTCCAATTTGCTTATTTCCCAGCCGGATACGGGGGAACAGGCTTTGGAAATCACGGAAACTCTTGTGCGTTCCGGCGCCGTGGATGTGTTGATTGTGGATTCTGTGGCGGCGCTTACGCCCAAGGCGGAAATTGAGGGGGATATGGGAGATTCCCACATGGGACTTCAGGCTCGCTTAATGTCTCAAGCTCTTAGAAAACTCACGGCTTCCATTAACCGCAGTCATACTTTGGTGATTTTTATTAACCAAATACGAATGAAAATTGGAGTTATGTTTGGAAATCCTGAAACCACCACAGGGGGGAATGCTCTGAAATTTTATTCTTCCGTGAGATTGGATGTGCGTAGAATTTCCACCCTTAAAAGAGGGGATGAACCTGTGGGAAACCGAACTTTGGTTAAAGTGGTGAAAAACAAGATGGCGCCTCCCTTTGCGCGGGCGGAATTTGATCTTCTCTACAGTGAGGGAATCAGTCGCGCCGGAGAAATTCTTGATCTGGCTTTAAAAGAAAATATTGTGGAAAAATCCGGAGCTTGGTTCAGTTTTCAAGGAGAAAAACTGGGTCAGGGTCGGGAGGCCGCTCGTTTGGTCATTAAGGAAAATACAGCGATAAGGAATGCTATTGTGAAAAAATTTAAGAAACCGGAGACCCCTTCCGCCCCTTCCAGGGCGCAACCGGCCAAGTCCGGGAAAATTGTGAATTAATTTTTCTGATATTGAGGTCCGGTTTAAAATTTGAGGGTCAGGAAGTCCGGGAGACTTCTTGATAAGATGAAAGAAGGATTACGCTCTCTCTTCGCTTAATGGAGGGCTACTTTGTGTCAGCGGAAAACTTCAAATCTCAAACCGGATCAGTGTAATTTGTAAAGCAAGAACTATTATAGGATAAGCTTTCCACATGCTGACACTGTACCATTACGATCATTGTCCTTATTGTGTGAAGGCCCGAATGATTTTCGGGATAAAAAACATTCCTTTTCAACTTAAAGCTCTTCTCTATGATGATGAGGCCACTCCCCATTCCTTCATTGGGGCAAAGATGCTTCCTATTTTAAAAACAGAAAAAGCTTATATGCCGGAAAGTCTGGATATTGTTCGTTATATAGATGATCATTTTCAAACCCCTTTGGTGGATTGGAAAGAAGATAATAGATTAAGCGAGTGGTTACGAAGCTGTGGGGGGACTCACTATTTTCTGGCCATGCCTCGTTGGGTTCAAACTTCTTTGGAGGAATTTAAAACATCTGATTCCAAAGATTACTTTCAAAAGAAAAAGGAAGGGCATATAGGGTCTTTTTCCGAAGCCCTTAAGAATACAAAAAACTTAATAGAGAAAATGGAAAAATGTTTAAAAGAGTTAGAGATTCTTCTTCAAAATAAAAATAAATACTGGGCCTCTCAATTAAGCGTAAATGATTTTCATTTGTTTGCCTATCTTAGAATGTTAAGTGTTGTAAAAGGTATTTCCTTTCCGGAAAAAGTGTCCTCTTATATGAAGACCCTCTCTGAAGAAAGCAAAGTTCCTCTTCATTATTCCATAGCTTGTTAAATGAAATTTAAAAACTTTTTTCATTGGCCGGCCCTTTTGGTGATCGGATTGCTTTTATTTCCCTTAATAATGTTTCTCTTCCATTTGGGAATGCTTTGTTGGCCAAAAGGCGTTGAGTGGCTCTCTTCTCTTTTTTGGACTTTTATTCAAGCAAGCCTTTCCACAGGAGTTGTTTTGTTGTTGGCGCTTTTTGGCTCAAGAGGACTTTTGTGGAGTTATAAAAAATCCTGGTATTTTTTGCTGGAAGGGTTATGTCTTGTTCCCTGTCTCATTCCCTCTCTTTTGTTGGTGGTATCCTTGATTCATATAACGGATTGGTTTATCCCTTTTCCCTTTGGCCTGGGGGCCTTGATTTTTGTTCAGATCTTAACTTATACCGGTCTTGCCACAGTGGCCCTCTCACGGGTTTTGGTAAAAGAGGCTTCCGCTTTAAGTGAATGGGCTTTTCTTCATGGCGCTTCCACCTGGCTTTTGTTAAGAGTGTTAGCTCAAACCCTTTTGAGAAAAGACATAAAAACTTTAGCGGTTTTGATTTTTGTCAGCGCCTGGACAAGCTTAAGTCTTCCTCTTTTAACAGCGGGAGGAGCCTCTATCAGTTTGGAGTTTTATATTTACAAACAACTTCAGGATCCAAACCTTTGGCCTCAGGCCGGCGCTTTAATTTTATTGCAAACTCTGTTTGTATTCCTTTTGTGTCTGAAGGGTTTTAGCGGAAAGGCTTCTTTTTCTCTTCAGAAGAAAGCCGTGCCGCCCCTTTTACCTTCTCCATTTTTTATTTTAATTCCTCTTTTGCCAGTGGTTTTTTCTTTGGGAGGCTTGTTTTTTATTCCGAACAGGAAGGTTATTACGGATTTTTCTCAACTGACTCCTTTACTTGTTTCCGCAGGTAAAACCTCTTTGCTTCTGGGTTTTGGAGTGGGAGGTCTCACCTTTGGAGGATTGATTTTAATGGCGCTTTCCTTTTCCAATATTTTTGGAAGAAAATTTGTCACATCTTATTTAAATCCGGGAACCAGTTTGACAGGGTTTGCTTTTTTGTTGATTCCCTTCGCTTCCGGTCCCTGGATAGAACTGAAATGGATTGCCGGTTTAACCCTTCTTACATTTCCCTTTATTTATCGTTTTCGGGGGGAATTGTCTTTGGAAAAACTTACATCTCAGGTGGAAACGGCTCGTCTTTGTGGCGCCGATTGGGGGCTTATGTTTCGGGATATTTTATGGCCTCAATGCCGGGGGGCTTTTTGTCTTTGTGCGGGTCTCGCCGGTTTTTGGGCGGCAGGGGACTTTGCGTACACTTTGATTGTTTCCCAGGGAAAATGGAATCTGGCCTTGGTGGTATATGATCTTTTTTCCTCTTACCGGTTGGAATTGGCTATTTTGGGAAGCTGGCTGCTTTTAGGGATTTGTTTTTTGATTCTCTTATTTTGGATAGGTGTTGGATATGTCCTTGATAAAAAAATTATTTTATATCGTTGAGGGTTTTGAACTTCATATTCCCGAATGGTCTCTTTCGGATTCAGGAATCACAGCTCTTTGCGGACCAAGTGGCGGCGGAAAGACCACCATCATTAAAATTTTGAGCGGCCTTCTCCCCTCAAAAAATCTGGAATGGCATTTTAAGGGAAAAGATCTGGCAACACTTTCCCCTCCTGAAAGAAAATTAGGGGTTCTGTTTCAGGATTTGCATTTGTTTCCCCATCTTTCCGCTCAAAAAAACATTCTTTTTGCGGCAAAGGCCCGTAAATTGTCTTTTAAAGATGTTCAATCGGAGTTTGAAAGTTTAATTTCTTCACTGGAACTGAAAGAAAAGCTCTCTTTGTTTCCGGAACAGCTTTCCGGAGGGGAAAAGCAAAGGGTGGCTTTAGCCAGGGCTTTAATAAGCCGCCCGCAGTTTGTGTTTTTAGATGAGCCTTTTTCTCATTTGGATGAAAAAACCAGGCGGAGAGCGAGACTTTTAACGGCAGAGGTTCTAAAGAAAAAAAATATTCCCACTTTACTTGTTTCCCATAATGTAGAGGATGTAAAAGAACTTGCTGATGAAGTGGTTTTTCTAAAAAAAGGCCGACTCTCAAAAAGTAATGAATAGTTGGGATTTCCGTTTTAAAATTTCAAACTGGAGGGGCATAGTTAGACTAAGATATGGGATTAAAGCTCTTTTTGGGGATGAAATTCTTATAAGAAACCTTATGAGGACACATCTTGTGGAGTTATGGTATAATTTAAAAATATTGAAATCTCGTTAAATAATCAGAAAAAGCGGCTTTCCTTGTAAGGAGGGTTTCTTTAACAGAGAGGCAGATGATGAAATTTACAGGAAAGAGTGTTGTAAGATTTTTTCTATCCCCCACCGGTCGGATAAAGAGACTCCATTTTTTGTTTGGCATGCTTCCTCTCTCTATTTTTTTATATGTTTCATCAAAGGGTTTTAGCGCGGATCAAATAGAAAATTTGCCGGTCCTGCTCGCCATGCTTGCATTTATTCTGGCTTTGTTATGGAGCTATTGGATTTTACATATAAAAAGACTGCATGATGTGAATTTATCAGGGTGGTTATCATTGCTTAATTTAATACCGATTATTAACATTTTCTTTTTTTTATTTCTCTTGTTTAAAAAAGCGGTTGATCCAAATAAATATGATCGTACAGGTCTAAAGGAAAAAACTCGTTTGGAAACATAAAGATTTCCGGTGAGCGCCGTTCCCAAAATGTAAGTTATTGTATGTCTTGATATACCAATCCGGCTTGAAATTTTCCGGTTCTTCATAAAAAAAATACTTACATCCTTTATAACAACCAATTCAGCCCTGCGTTTTGCTTTAGTGCGACTTACAGCCGCACTTGTGTCAAATTCGTGCTCATTTTTGACCCCTCTATTCTCTTAATGGAGGGTGCAGTCTTTCTTTTATTTGAAAAATTTCAAATCGGATCGGAATAAAAACCCAAAAATTTAAACCGGAAGAGTATAATCCCTTGAAATGATTAAAAAGTTGACCTCTCAGGGCTGTATGATAAGACAAGTTTATGCAAGCCATCCCTCTGAAAAATTCTTTGTCTCAGCCTCAAACCCCTCCCCGTTTTTCTGTTAAGCTCAAAGACAGTGAGAAAAAGGAATTTATTTTAGCGGATCCCAGAGCCACCCGAGCCTTGCTGGCCTGTATGGATATGACCGCTGTTTTAAACGGCGCGGCCAGCCACTGGGGCGGACCGGCAGGATTTGCGGAGATTTTTTCCGCTCTTTATGCTCTGGTTTTTGCGGAGTCCAATCAGGGTCAAATTCCCTGGTTTGAGAGGTTCCATCTGATTAACGATACAGGGCATTGTGAAAATGGTTTGTATGCTCTTAAGGCAAACTATGGCATGGCGGGGCTGTCCCTGGAAAAGCTTAAAAAATTTCGTTCCATTGAAAGCCCTTTAACCGGGCATGGAGAGGCTCATTTATTTCCGGAAGGAGTGTATTTAAGTAACGGCCCTTTGGGCTCCACTTTAGGTCAGGCTCAAGGGCTTTCCCTTGCGGATAAAATGCAGGGAAAAGAGCGGCTCTGTACAGTGACTTTAAGTGATGGCGCTCTTATGGAAGGAGAGGTGAAAGAGTGCCTAAGCGCTCTTCCCGGCTTTGCAAAAAAAGGAAAGTTAAATCCTTTTTTGCTTATTCTCAGTGATAATAACACCAAATTAAGCGGACGAATTGACAGGGACAGTTTTTCTATGGAACCCACTTTTCAAAGTTTAAAGTCCTTGGGATGGAATGTGATTTCTGTTGAAAAGGGAAATGATTTACAGACAGTATTTCTTGCTCTTCAAAAAGGATTTAAAGAAGCCTGGGATAATCCTTTACAGCCTGTAGCTCTTTGGATAAAAACCGTGAAAGGTTTTGGGGTTAAAGCCACGGAGGAATCTTCCTCCGGCGGACATGGTTTCCCTTTAAAAGATTCAAAGGACCTCGCTGATTTTTTAAAGGAAATTTATCAAGGGGATGAGGTTCCCGAGGATTTTCTGAAGTGGCAAAGAGAGCTTGAACAATTTAAACCCAAAAAATCGGAAGGAACTGTTTTACTGGAGAAAACACAGGCGGGGATTTCAAAAGCTCTCGTATTGAAGAAGAGGGAAGGGCTGCCCCTGGTTTCCATTACTTCCGATCTCCCCGGTTCCACAGGAGTGGCGAAATTTCAGAAAACTTTTCCGGAAAGCTCTTTTGATATGGGTGTGGCGGAAGCCAATATGATCAGTGTGGCGGCGGGGTTTTCCAAACAGGGATTTATTCCCGTGGTGGATACTTTTGCCCAATTTGCTGTGACAAAGGGGGCTTTACCCCTCATTATGTCTTCCCTGTCTCAAGCGCCTGTTATTGGGATTTTTTCTCACATTGGTTTTCAGGATGCGGCGGATGGAGCTTCCCATCAATCTCTCTCTTACTTTGCAAAAACCTGTTCTTTGCCAAAGACTCGGGTTTATTGTTTAAGCTGTTCTGAAGAGGCTTTTTCCCTGGTCTCTCAGGTTGTGGAGGAGTTTTATCAAATGAGAAAAAAAGGAGAGGTGCCTCCTTCCACTTTATTTTTTCTGGGAAGGGAAACTTTCCCCAAGCATTTTGCGGAAGGCACAGAGTATCATTTGAAAAAGGCGCAGATTCTTTTGGATTATTCCAAGGGAGAAAATCCGATTTTGATTGTTACCTGTGGCCCTTTAGTGCGGGAGGCGCTCAAAGCCGGTGAAGAGTTAAAAGCGCAGGGTCAAGGTGTTGTTGTCATTAATAATCCCCTGGTGAGTGAACCGGATACAGCCACTCTTTCCCATTGGCTTAAAAAATGTCAGGGACGGGTTTTAACTTTAGAGGAGCATCAGTTAAAGGGAGGTTTTTCCTCGCAGGTGGTTTTAAGTTTGAAAAAAGAGGGAGTATCTATTAATAAGTTCAAAGCCCTGGGTTTAAATGGACAAATAGGAAGAAGCGCTTATAAGGCGGTTGATCTTTATCAGTTTTTTGGTCTGGATAGCGCTGCTGTTCAAAAAGCTGTAAAGGAAATGGTCCGATAGAAAGGAGAGGTGGGTGAGTGGCTGAAACCAGCTGTTTGCTAAATAGCCGTGCGGTTTATAGCCGTACCGAGGGTTCGAATCCCTCCCTCTCCGCCATTATTTTTTTGCTGGA
>JAPOOY010000038.1 GCA_026713205.1 Bdellovibrionales bacterium | reverse complement strand
TGGCGGGAATAAGAACTCTTTTACCACGGTTTTTTATAATATTCCATTCCACTAAGAGTCCTCCGCCAACCATCCACTTTGCACTATCATCTGTGCCAACATTAAGGTAAGGCCCCACTTCCACAAAACCTTTCCAGTTATAAGTATAGTTGAACTCAAACTTCAGATTGTTCATAAATTCCTGCTTGTCCATGATCTGACCTGGAAAACGCCAGTCCACCTTTAAACCATGTTCCCTTTTGATATAGCGATACTTCTTTTTCGCAAAAGAAACTTGGGGTAATGCGACTAAAATCATGGAAATCAAGCTTAAATACAGTAGTGATTTTTTCATAGAAAACTCCTTTTGATGTTTAAGTTCTTATTATTATAAGGGAAAAACTTCTTTTGTAAAACATTTTTTATTAAAAATTGACACCTAATAGAAAAATCCCTGTCACCATATCTCCATGAGCTCTCCATCCTTTCACGGAGGAGGGGGGATGAGGGAAAATTCTCCAGTTCAGAAAGTTTTGAGCCTGTGATACGGTGGAGGAAGAGGGTTCAAAGCCTGAAAGATCCTCATTTTCCAGATAGAGATTGCTATAAAGATAGGCAATTTCAATGCCAAGATAGGTTTGCTTGATAAGGGGGATTTCAATACCCAAGCCAATTTTAGCCCCAAAAGCGTTGAAATCAAACACCTGGCTTTCCTCTACACTATTGGGTTCCCCATTACTTTCTCCTGAAGGAGGAGCCAAAGCCACGGAAGGAACCTCACCCGTAGGGGCTTGTCCGGGAGCCGCTGGTGGAAGGAGGGGTGAATAGGAGGGGGGCTGATTATTGTTATATCCGGTGATATTAAGCCAAAAAGGCCCAAAAATAATATACGGATTTAATTTTGCAATACCTTTTACCAGGTATTGTTTATTAAAATAATACTTAAAATCCATACCATAGTTTGAAAAGCTGGGATGACTGAGGAGCAGGCTGTTGTAGTGAGAACGGGGGAATGTGGCGTTGATTTGCATGGCAAAATTCAGATCAAAGAAAAAACTCAGAGCCACTCCGAAAACGGCGGGAGCGTCACCATAAATATGACTCATATTTAAGGTAATGGCTTCATAGCCTCCATAGACTATGACCGTCAGGGATCGTCCATGTTCAAAGAAATTGATGCTCTCCTGTTCTGTGGCTTTATCCTGTAATTCACTGTAATCCATGAAAGGATTGAAAACCATGGAATCATTATTCGCCAGGAACAAGGTTTTTTTCGCCTCTCCTGTTATAGAGAACAGACAAGCTATAAGGCATAAAATTCTCTTGAAAAATGACATATTGTTTAATTGTTATCGGTATTTTTCTTTTTGATTGTGAGGTTTCAGAATAATTGCTTTTCCAATAAGGGGTTTGAATGTATTCTTAGTGCCCTATGTCCAAAAAAACTTATAAAAAATCCGGTGTGGATATAAAGAAAGCGGAAGGACTGGTGTCCTGGATTAAAAAAAGAAATCCAGACCTTTATCCAGGTTCGGATTATGCGTCTTTGTTTCCCTTTCCCCATCATCAATATAAAAATCCTATGTTGGTGTCTGCCACGGATGGTGTGGGAACAAAAGTTAAACTGGCGGCTTATTTTAAAAAATGGGACACCCTGGGGCAGGATCTTGTTGCCATGTGTGTGAATGATTTAATTTGTGTTGGGGCCAGGCCCCTTTTTTTTCTGGATTATTATGCCTGCGGCAAGCTGGATATTCTTTCTGCCAAAGAGTTTTTAAAAGGAGTGAATCGGGCTTGTAAAAAATCTTCCTGCGCTTTGGTTGGGGGAGAGACGGCTGAACTGCCCGGGCTGTATGCTCCCGGGGATTTTGACTGTGCGGGTTTTGCTTTGGGAGTTGTGGAAAAGTCTCATATTTTAGGCGCCCATCGGGTGAAAGCGGGAGATGAAATTATCGCGCTTAAAAGCAGCGGCTTTCACAGTAACGGTTACTCTCTTTTAAGAGAGGTTTATAAAACAAAGAAAGATCGGGAGGAACGCAAACAGCTTTTGCTCCGGCCCACAAGGCTTTATACCTTTCTCTCCTCTCATTTTAGTCATCTAAAAGGGTTGAAAGCTCTGGCGCATATTACAGGCGGTGGCTTGGATAACATTTCCCGTGTCATTCCCGAGGGACTTGCGGCGGATTTGAACCCCTGGAAAGTGCCCTCCTGTTTTCTGGATGTGAAAACAAGAGCTGAACTTTCCTGGCTCTCTCTTCTTAAAACCTTTAATTGTGGATTGGGTTTGGTAATGATTTTGTCAGACAGGGAAGAGCTGTTCCATAAAAATATTGTGACAAGGAAAGATGTGATTCCTTTGGGGAAAATCATTTCAGGCTCTGGCTCTCAGAAAAAAAGATGGACTTTAAACTTGAAAGATATGGATGCCATTCATTCATCTAACAAGGGCCTGAAGAAATGACAGCGGATTTTGTTATCATTTCCTCCTGGCCAAACGGAGTTTATCTGAGCAGGAAGTTGTCGGAAGCATCAAAAAAAGTTTATTACATTGATATACAGCATTCCCCCTATCGTCCTATGGGAGTATTCCTGAATGAAGACACTAAAGGGGAAAGAAGATTTTTGGAATCTTTGGGAACTTTGGAAAAACAGGAGGGAGGGTTTTGTCTTTTAAGTGAACAGGGTGTCTGGCATTTTCAGGAGGATAGGGGTGTTAATCGGTTAAATAATTCGGACTCTTTCCAATTTGAGTGGCTTTCTTTTTTTGCATCCGGTTTTATGGCTCCGGTGTTTGAATCAAATCATCAGGTTTTTTCCCAGCCTCTTGATTTGAGTTCGGACTATTTTCTTTTTCAACCTCATTTTAAGAAAAAATCACAGCTTCAATCCGCTGATTCAAATCTTCATTGGTTCTCCCTTCCCGGAGGTCATGGCCTTCAGTTGAAAGAAGGAAAATTATTATTTCTCGGAAAGTCTGTTACCTTGGAAAAGGTGATAGGGATTGGGGGAAGTGCGTCAAAAATTATTTCTCCCGAGATTTCCTTTCTACCGGAATGGGAATGGATTTCATTTGATTTTCTTGCGGATTTAAAGGAGTATGAGGGTATTGTCCCCCCTCATTTTGTTTATGTGAACCGGTTATGTTTTCCCTGGACTCATGACAACTTGTTGAGCGTTTTTCATAACAGAGGGATGTTTCATGTGTGGTGTCGGCAGCCCCTGGGAGTTTGGGACGGAGAGGATGAAGAGGAGTTAATCTTGAATATTCAAGCTCATCTGCAAAAAGTGTTCCCCGAGGTGCCCTTTCAGTTTTTGAAAAAGGGACTGTCTTCTGATTTGGTTGTGTATGGGCAAAAGGATTTTTCCCGTTTGGAGGAAGTTTCTTTATTACAGGGAAATTTTATGGAACAGTTGAAAAATGAAGAAAAGATTTTTCATGAGGTGATTCAATGATTGAGCGGTACAGTTTAAAGGAAATGTCCCAGGTTTGGAGCTTGGAAAACCGTTTTGATAAAATGCTTCAGGTGGAACGGGCTGTGGCTCAGGCCCAGGGAGAGTTGGGATTGATACCAAAGGAGGCTGCCCGAGCCATACAAAAAGTCAATTTTAAGTTGAAAAATATTTTAGAGAGGGAAAAGACAACCCGCCATGATGTGACAGCTTTTGTTCAGGAATTAGCTGCTTCCATCGGGGAAAAACAGGGAGCTTATGTGCATTATGGTCTGACTTCTTCAGATGTGTTGGACACGGGTTTCAGTCTTCAGTTAAGGCAGGCCCAAAGAGTTTTAAATCCGGTTATAAAACAGGTTAAAGAGCATCTTAAACATCTTATTCAAAAACATAAAAGCGCTTTATGTTCCGGACGGACTCATGGAATGCATGCGGAGCCTTTAAGTTTCGGATATAAATTGCTGGGGTATCTGGCGGAGTTACAGCGGGCGGAGCAAACATTTCAAACAGCAATGAATCAGACCATTCTTGGAAAATTCAGCGGCGCTGTGGGGGTTTATGCCGTGTTGTCTCCTGAATTGGAGGAAAGAGTTTGTGAGGCCCTTGGTTTGCAGGCGGAACAGGTGGCCACTCAGGTTATTCCAAGGGATCGTCATGCCCGGATTTTATTTGCCTTAAATCTTTTTGGAGTGTTTTGGGAAAGACTGGCTTTGGAATTAAGACATCTTCAAAGAACGGAAGTGGGGGAGGTGTCGGAAGGTTTTTTTAAAGGTCAAACAGGCTCCAGCGCCATGCCTCATAAGAAAAACCCCATTTCTTCAGAAAACCTCACGGGATTGGCCCGTCTTCTTCGCTCTTATTTGTCTCCCTCTTTGGAAAATGTGTCTCTTTGGCATGAAAGGGATATCAGTCATTCTTCCGTTGAGAGGGTGATTTTTCCCGATGCCTTTACATTGGCTCATTATGCTTTAAACCGCTTGGTGGAGATTTTAAAAAATTTACAGGTGAATCAAGAGAGAATGAAACAAAATATGAATTTATCCCAGGGGCTTCAGTTTTCTTCCCGTGTTTTAACAGTCTTGGTTTCCAGGGGGCTGCCTCGCAGTGAGGCTTATCCTCTTGTTCAGAAAATCAGCCACAGTTTAAAACCGGGGGAATCCTTTGAGAATCTTTTGAAGCAAAATGCTCAGATTAAAAAATATTTAACCGCTCAGGAGTTAAGTGACATTTTTTCCGGAAAAGAGTACAGCGCCGCTTTGGAAAAAAGAATTGATTGGGTCTTAAAGGAATTGGATAAAAATCCCTGATTTTTCTTATACTCCTCCGGCTTGAAATTTTCTGGTTCTTCATAAAAAAATACTTACACAGGGCTTATGTCTCTTAAATAAAAACCGGAAAATTTCAAACACGATTGTTATATTTACGAAGCTATCCACTTCATGGAGAGTTTTTTTTGTTTTTTTACGCAATCAAGAAGG
>JAPOOY010000039.1 GCA_026713205.1 Bdellovibrionales bacterium | reverse complement strand
TTTTGCCACAGAGCAACCTTCGGTCGCTACTGTGTCAAAGCCGAACTCACTTTTGACTCCTCTATTTCCTTAAGGGAGGGCTAATTTCATGTAAAAGAAAAACTGAAAATCTCAAACACGATCAGTATATCTTTATGTTGACTGGAGTTGAATTTTGATACCCTTAGAAGGCCTGACGAAAATCTACGGTTATATTGTAACTTTCTTTATCAGAAAACCCAAAATCCGTGCGGAGTTTTATTTTATAGGAGGGAGGAAAACCGAAACGCAGGCCCATTCCATAATTCCATCGTGGCGCCATAAATGACTCTTTGAAGGAGGCCACTTCACCTATTTCAAAAAACAACACTCCGGAAATAATTTCTTTCCATAAATCCAACCTTAACTCGCTTTGGGTAAAATAAATTTTATCCCCACGAAAGCGATTATCCGGAAATCCACGGAACACTTTTGATCCGCCTAAACTGTAAGCCAGAGAATAAGTCAACTCATTAAAAAAGGCCATCCCCGCAAATCCTCTAAAAGCAAACCCGGCTTTATTATGGAAAGGGAGATAAAAACGAAAGTCTCCCTCCATCCGACAAAAATTGTTTTTTCGTAAAGCACAACCAATAGAGAGCTGATGGTATTGACCTTTTTTTGCATTTTCCCAACTGTCTCGGCTGTCATAACCCACAACAGCTTCAGGAAAGGGGAAGTTCTCATCCTCAAAATATCTTTTTTTCTGCTTCGCCAGGTTTTCCTGCCGAAAAATCCAAGATATTCCCATCTCATAAAAAAGAGGATAATGTTTTTTAAACAGAACTTTCTGATTGATGAGAATCCTATGGGAATGTAATTCCTCCCAATTTTTTGTATTTTTTTCCGGCGGAGGCAAAACACTTTGCATTCCCTTTTGTCCTTCTCCATACCAAGGCTGAAAATAGTTTGAGTATTCCGCTGTAAAATAGATTTTCCAATCATTGAGATAAGTTTTTCTATAGAGAGCTTTCACCTTAAAATAAGGTTTTAAAACCTGGTTTAAAATTGAGAAAGACCCATAATATCCAGCTCTGTTCGGAGAAAAAGTAAAAAAACGAACCCCTAAATTTGAACCATAAGTCCGAGATCTAAAATAAGTGGGAACCAAGGCCAATTCCTGTTTTGTTATTACAGAATCAAAAAACCAGGAGTAAGTTTTTTCTGTGTTCTTCTGAAAAAAAAGATTTTTCTGTGAAAGGATGGGATTTACGGATTGTTTTTCTCTTGAGTCCTTTACTGACGCATCGGCGGGAAGTATCCACACACACAAGAAAAAAATAAAATTAACAAAAAGAAATTTCATAAAATCACTGTAACAGTTAAAATATTTTAAGCTTGAATTTTAAAAAAATATGTTTCGTTTTTATCTCTTTGAAATCTGTTTAAAAACAGTAAATTCTCAATTGACCTAATATAAAATTAACAAAACCTTAACATTTCATAATACGCCATGCCAAGACCAAAGATATAAAAATAACACCCTATTTAAAGGGTTTTACATCAAAAAAATAGTAAAAAATCCCATTTTCAACTTCTCTGTTAAGATTATGTTAAGCGACTTTTTTCTCTAAATTCTTTTTGGTAAAATAGAATTATGAAAATGATGAAATTATCCATTGCTCTTATATTCTTTCTCTCCAGCTTATCTGGTTTTTCCGCTTTTTGCGGCGCCAAAGGGTACACTTCTGTATTTAAGAAAAATGTACAGCGAAATACAGCAAATGATTTTAAATCCAATTTAACACAAGATGTTCAAAGTTTTCTCAATATTTTGCGCAACAAAAAAGTTGTTGCTGTTCTGACAACAGCACAAAAACCGGCAAATTCTTCCAAAAAAGAAACTCTGGCTCTAAAGCTAAAGTAATTTAAAATATTTTCCCGTATATAAAAAAAGAGTTCCCGCTTTTTAAAGAAGCGAGTTTCGTAACAGCTCTCTACAATTTTAATTCTCTAACATTAAAAGCCGTTTTTGATGAGGATAAAGCTCCAGTCCCTTGTTCCTGTAATACTTCATTTCTGATTTTTTATTTAAATGAAAACTGGAAACCGCAGCTCCGGCAAAACCGGATATATAATAAGAATTCAAACTCAAAACTTTTTTCCAGGATTGGAAAGCGGAAACCCACTCTGTCCGCTTTTCGTATAACCGCCCCTGCATGACATAAGGAATTAAAAAGTTTTGTTTATTGTTTTGTATGGCTGTCTCCAAAACCTCTTCAGCTTTAGGAAAAAAACCTCCCTTCATGAGATGAAAAGCATATGCGGATAAAATGATGGGATGCTTCGGCGCTTGAGATTTTGCTCTTTCCAAACGAGAAGCTCCCTTATCGTCCACATTGGCTTTTAACCGGCAAAATCCATTGATTGCATTAAAGAAAGATTTTCCTGAATCCAATTTAAATACCTGAGAACAGTAATCCATTAAAAAACTCCAATCTAATAATTGCACGGCAAGAAAAGGATCGTAATGATACTCCTCTACAAAATAAGGATCTTCTTCCAAGGCTTTTTTTATAAAATCACCTGTTTCTTTCTTATTGCCCTGTAAAGAGCTTAAATAGGCCAGAAGGAAGTAAAACTCCTGGTGATATTCAACTGTTTTATTAAGATAACCAGCTATAGTTTTTTTAATGGTTGAAGGACTCTGAGATATCTGAATCTGATTCAGCGCTTTTAAATAAAACCCAATCCCTCTCTTATAACCGGAGAGAAGAAGTTTATTTACATAATCCAAAGAAGCTTTATAGTCTTCTTCAAAAAACTTCAGGAGACTCAAATTCAACAGACTGTTTTTCGGATGATAAATTTCAGCTTGTGTAAACAGTTTTTCCGCGCTTGAAAATCTCCTTTCATACATGAACAATAAACCCTGCGCCAAAAGAAATCTGGTGTCTGATCTTGCCTGCTCAGGCACGGATTGCAAAAGATTCTCCGCCAATTCAATTTGATTTTTCTGAATCAATAAAACTATCATCAGTAATTTTTCTTTGACTCCCAGAGTTCCTTCTTCCAAGCCCTTTTCAAAATTTTGAAAGGCTTTTTCAAAATTTCCGGCGGAATAAGCCCTATGACCCACTTCTTTTATCTCTGATAAAAGAAGTTTCTCCTGCATCATTTGAGGAAGGATGATCTTCTGAAAAGCGGTATATCCCATAAAACCCAGCATAACTATTAAACCTACTATCCAAATACCCTGCGTTTTTTGTTTTGCTTTTTTTCCCGCTCTCAATGAATGTGTTTTCACTTTACGATAGCCGGGATCTGAAGGAGAAGTTTGTAATTGAGGTGATGTAACGAGCTTAAAATCCACTTCCTTCACTTTTGCTGTTCGGCTTTCTTGAGAAAGTGTCTGTGTTGGTTCCAACTCCTCTGCCGACAAACTGATAGTGTCCGTAGTAAGGGTTTGAGTCTGTTTTCCGGATTTAGATGTAACCCCTCCTGTATTAAAAGAGGATGTTAATTTTCCGCTAATAGATTTAACCAAATGTGTTAGCGAGCCTTTGGAACGAAACTCTTTTACAAAAATTTCAAATTCCGGGTGATCCTGAATAGCCCGCCAAAAAGTGCAAGGAGCCGTCACCTCATCATGAATAAATAACCCTGTTTCTTTTAATAAATCCTCAATTTCCTGCTTTGTATATGGTCCAAGGATGGTATTAGAGGAGCGAATAAGCCATTTTTTTTCTAAAGTTGACATATTACCTTCAAATTAAAAACTAAAAAAAAGAGATTGTCACCTTTTGCTCTCAATGTTTGAAATGTCTTTGGCCGGTTAAAACCATATTTAAACCTAAATCTTTGGCTTTTTGAACGGCTTCTTTGTCCTTAATTGAACCTCCCGGTTGAATAATCCATTGCACTTTTCCCTGAGCCGCCCGTTCTATGGAATCAGGAAAAGGGAAGAAACCATCACTGGCTAAAATAATCCCTTCGTCAATGTGAGGATGAAACCGCTGTTGACAGGAAAGAGCCTGTTCCACAGCAGAGACTCGATTGACTTGCCCCATTCCCAAACCAACTGTTTGCTTCTTTTTAGTGAGAGCGATAGCATTACTCTTCAAATGAGCGCAAACCTTCCAGGCAAAAAGTAAATCCTCTTTCATTTTCAAGTTTGGTTTCTCTCCTATAATTTTCCAATTTTCATTCCATTTGGACACAACTTTATCCCGATCCTGGAGCAAGATTCCACCGGATACCTCTCTCAACTCCCTGTTTGTGGAAGAAAATGACTCCATCTCCGGCCATTTTAAAACTCTGAGCTTGGGTTTCTGACTTAAAATATCCAAAGCCTCTTCTGAATAATCCGGAGCAATAATCACTTCCAGAAAAAATTTAACCATTTCCTCGGCAGAACTCTTATCTAATTTTTGATTAACAGCCACAATACCCCCAAAGACACTGAGAGGATCGGCATTTAAAGAAAGAACGACAGATTCCCGCACATGATTCCCACAGGCTACACCGCAGGGGTTATTATGCTTTACGGAAACACAACAAGACTCATTAAACTCTTTTAATGTGGATAAAGCTCCCTCCAAATCCAACAAATTATTAAAAGAAAGTTCCCGACCCTGGAGACATTCCGCCTGATGTAAACCTCCCTTAGTGAAAGAGGATTTATACCACTCCGCCTTTTGACCTGGATTCTCTCCATAACGAAGCGTTCTCACCAACTCAGCATCCCCCGGCAAAGGTCTATCTTGACCCGTCAGTCGGGCCGCCACAAGAGAATCATAATGGGATAACCTCTTAAAAACCTTTGCAGCCAATCGTTTTCGTCCATCCAGAGACAAACCCTCTTTTATCCGGCTGTAATCTTCAGGAGAGGACAAAACAGTTACTGTTTGAAAATTTTTTGCAGCCGCTCTTAACAAACTCGGCCCGCCCACATCAATCCATTCCACCAACTCTTCATCATCTTGAATGTGTGTTTTTTTATCAAAAGGATAGAGGTTACAAATAACCAAATCAAAAGGAGATAAATGATATTTTTCCAAGGCCTGTTGATCAGCCGGTTTTGTTTTGCGAGCTAAAAGAGGAATATGTATCAGGGGATGTAATGTTTTGACCCGCCCGGAGAGAATCTCAGGGAAACCTGTCTGCTCCTCAACCATTGTAACCGGCAAACCTTTGGATTTTAAAAATTCAGCAGTCCCTCCTGTGGAAACCACTCTCATCCCCTCTTCCACAAGGGGCTTTAAACATTCATAAAGACCCGTCTTATCAAAGACCGTAACAAGAGCATTTTTAAACATTCAATCCTCCGATTCTTAACATTTCCCAGATTTATACTAACTAAGGTTGAGGTTTAAGAATTTCAAAAATGAACAAATACATGAGTTCTTCATAGGAGGATAGGGGTCAAAAGTGAGTTCGGCTTTGACACAGTAGCGGCTGCAAGCCGCTCTGTGGCAAAACGCATGTCTGAACTTTTGACCCCTATCCTCCTATGAAGAACTCACCTTGATTGTAACAGAAAGTCTTAAAACTCAACTCCAACCGGTATAACACACATTTTCAGAGATGTTGCGCTGAAATTTCAAATCAAAACTGTGTATAATACTTTTCTATGACTTCCGTATATCTCCCTAAGACAACCAACCACTGTCCTATAGATTTCCAATCCTGGTTGAAGGAAGGTCTGATTTTACAAACAAATACACAGATTCTCCTTGGAGAAGGACCTCTGCTTACATCAAACCGGCCAGGTCAGGGGTTTTTTCACCCGGACTTCTTTTTTGAGAAAAAAAAACCTTGGATTTTCCCGAAAAAAACTTTTTCCACCACAAGAACTCTCATAGAGCAGTGGCTTGATGACGCGATCACGAAACATCCCTCTATTGCTAAAAAACCTATCTTTCACCAGACCCATAGAGAAGATTTTCATCAGCCACAAAAAATAACTGAACAACCTTCCTTTACAGAATTTCACACCGTCTTTGCCCAACTACAACAAAAAATCAATCAGGGAATTTTGAAAAAAGGTGTTCCTGTTTTTTTTGAAAACCGGAATGAAAAAATCCCTTTCCCATATCTATTACAGGCTTTGTTGAAAAAAACAGCGACCATAAATCGCGAAGGTTTTCTCTATGGTATTTGGAATTCCAAAAAAGGACTCTTGGGGTTCTCTCCGGAAATGCTCTTTTCCTTTTCTGAAAAAGAACTCTCACTTATGGCTCTGGCCGGAACAGGTCCCTGGCTCGGTCCTTCTTTATTACATGATCCAAAGGAAATGCAGGAACATCAATGGGTCATTCAGAGTATAAAAGAATCCCTGAAAGATCTGGCCATCTGGAACGACTCCCCCACACAGGAAAAAAAGTTTGGCTCACTGAAACACCTGCACACAAAAATAAAAGGAACTTTAAAACAACCGGCTGACTTCACTTTCCTCTGTAAAAAACTCCACCCCACTGCCGCTTTAGGCGGCTTTCCAAAACAGGCCGCACTCCACTGGCTAAAAGAAACTCCTCATCAAAAAAACAGAGGATATTTTGGAGCGCCCTTTGGATATTTTGATGGAAAAACCAACGGATTCTGCCTGATAGCTCTTCGTGGTATAGAATGGAACCCTCAAGGACTACAAATAGGCGCGGGATGTGGTCTGGTGAAAAACAGTATCCTACAAAAAGAATGGCGGGAACTAACCTTAAAAAGAAATCAAATAAAACAATTTTTTCACCTCATTCCGCAACCTTAATCTGTCATTTTTTTATATCAATCAGTACTGAAACTTCAGATTTTCTGTTGAGATAAAAGCATATAAAAGTCCAGTATATCTAAACTCTTGTGGACAAAAATTAAGGGGGGTAAACTATTGAACTATATATCGTATCTGAGTTGTAAAATTTGTATAAAATGAAACCAAATCAACCAATTAGATCGGCATGAATAACAAACCAACCATTAGCCAGAAAGGGAGAAAACTATTACAAAATGAAAGGATCATCCGATCTCTCTTTTCATTACTTCAGCAAATCAGGTCATATCGTTAAGATAGGCCGGAGGTTATGCCGGAAGGCTTATGACAGCACAACGCCTATACAATACCGCCACCCAGCGGATCAACCCTAATATTCCTAAAAAAAGGATTTATTTATCTTGCAACCATGCAAATTTAAATTATAATTTTAAATATGCATGGTTATATTCAAAGAGCTTGTTTTAATTCCATTTTACACCAGATCAAACGATACCCTGCCGTTGCTCTGTTGGGTCCAAGACAATCCGGAAAATCCACTCTGGCTCAAGAGGTTCAAAAACAAATCAAAAAATCAATTTATTTGGATCTGCAAGACCCCAGAAGTCTGCTCCGATTAGAAGACCCTATAGCTCTTTTTGAACAACATGAAAAAAATTTAATTATTTTGGATGAGATACAAAAAAAGCCTGAGTTCTTCCCTATTTTACGAAGTCTTATTGATAAAAAAAGACATCCTGGCCGGGTTTTAATCCTTGGTTCTGCAAGCCCAAACTTAATTAAACAAAGCTCAGAAACCCTTGCCGGACGGATTTGTTATCTGGAAATTACACCTTTTCAAAGAAAAGAAGTTACCGATTTTTGTGACTTTCAAAGTCACTGGCTCAGAGGCGGCTACCCTCTCAGTCTGTTAGCTGAAAATAACAGAGACAGTTTTGATTGGAGAATAAATTATATCCGAACCTTTTTGGAGCGGGATATCCCTCAACTGGGTTTCGGTTATATAAGCTCTTCTCAAATGCACCGTCTATGGAAAATGCTAGCTCATTCCCACGGACAAATTTTAAATCAATCCAAGCTGGGTCAATCTCTAGGTGTTTCTTCGGTTTCCATCAGGAAATACATTTCTTTACTGGAACAAACATTTATTATAAGACAACTCAGTCCTTATAGTTTTAATTTAAAGAAGCGGCTTGTGAAAAGCCCTAAAATTTATATCAGAGACAGCGGTCTTCTTCATGCTTTGTTGGATATAGAAAATGTAGAGGACTTGATGTCCCATCCTGTCTGTGGAGCTTCTTTTGAGAGTCTTGTTATAGAAAATCTTATTTTTCAATTTCCAAACTGGGAAGCCTTCTTCTTAAGAACTTCTAATGCTGCAGAAGTGGATCTTTTATTAAGCAAAGGACAAAAAAAACTTTTGTTTGAAATAAAGCTCAACTCTTCACCGAAAGCTTCAAAAGGATTTTATCAGCTTATGGAAGAAATAAAACCCAAAGAGGCTTTTATCATAGCTCCGATCAAAGAAACTTTTAAAGTCAAAGGCATTACTTATTCTTCATTGGAATTATTTATAAACAATAAAATATCACAATGTATGGAATAATTGTTATATCACTCGCGTTTGAGTTTTGTGGGTCAAGAAATCTGAGGGACTTCTTGACAAGATGACAGAAGGATTACACCCCCTTCTCTTCTTTTAATGGAGAGCTATACCAATCGTGTTTGAATTTTTCCTGTTTTTCTTTAAGAGACATAAGCCCTTTATAACAGACTCTAGGGGTCAAAAATGAGT
>JAPOOY010000040.1 GCA_026713205.1 Bdellovibrionales bacterium | reverse complement strand
GGGTTCAGTATCATCCGGAATTTAAATCCAAACCCACCAGACCTCACCCTTTGTTTGTCAGTTTTATCCGTGCTTGTGTAAATGGATCTGTTCATTGATTCCTCAAAATGGCATATATTATTGTTAAAATAACCTGAGTTTTTAAACACAATCAGCATGAAAGACATTTTTATTTTTGCAAAAAACTGAAAAATTCAAAAACAATTGAGATATACCGATCCTGTTTGAAATTTTCCGGTTTTTATCTAAGAGACATAAGCCCTTTATAACAGACTATAGGGGTCAAAAATGAGTTCGGCTTTGACATAGATGCGGCTGCAAGTCGCTCTGTGGCAAAACGCATGTTTGAATTTTTGACCCCTATAGTCTGTTATAAAGGGTGTAAGTATTTTTTCTTATGAAGAACCGGAAAATTTTTAGAGGAAGTGTTTTGGAAAAACAGGTTTTCTAAGACCTGGAAAAAAGTAAGACAGCCCTCTTTCCTGCTTCATATAAACAGTCAATTGTTCATAAATCTCCGGATCCAAATGATTATAGAAAAATACTTTTGCCGTTTTAGACAATTGACTGTGTCTTTTCAGGAAACTTTTATGTTCCCGTCTGTTTTTTTCGGGAGGTTGGTGGTAGCAATGGATGTCACTGAGAAACAGTTTCTTTTTTGCTTTGTGGAGACGGTATCCCAGATCGGTGTCTTCAAACCCATATCCTGTAAAGTTTGTATTGAATCGTCCATAATCCATAAAATCCCTCTTGGAAAGGGACAGTCCATAGGTGCAGACATATTTCCAGGGAGGATGGGAGCCTTCAAAACCTTTTTTATAAAAAGCGCCCCAATAATCGTTTTCTTCAATATAGCAGTTCTTTTTTAAGCCTTCCGGATCAGAAAAGAGCTTATTTATATCCATGGATTTTTTTAAATGGTATCTTTTAAGCTGTACCACATCCGCTTTTAAATGCTCTTTTTCCAGCTGATTCAGATAATGAGGAGGAGTTAGAATATCCGCATCCAGGAACGCCAGATAGAGGCCCTGCGCCCGTTTGGCTCCTAAGTTTCTGGCAATTCCCGCTCTAAATCGGTAATCTCCTGATTGGCGGGGAATCACCCTGGGAAAATGTATGACAGACATATTTACCTGTTTGTTTTCATTTATAAAATCAGAGAGGGCCTTTAAAGTCCCATCCATGCTGCCATCATCTATGGAAATAATTTCATATTCATCTTTTGGGTAATTTTGATGCGCCAGATTTTTCAAAGTGTTTAGCAATTGGATTTTATTGTTATAAGAGGGGATGATAATGGAAAACCGAATGGTCTTTCCCGATGTTAAAGAATTTCTTATAAAAGGCTGTGTGACAGGCTCTAAATCCATATCCAAATTAATTTGGTCATCATAGATATTTCCTTGAAAAGGCTTTAAGGGAACAGATTGGTTTTTTAAAAACTGATAAACCTGACGGGGAGTTAAAAAAGGATCTCTCCGGAACCTTTTGTAAGGACAGTAGAGTTCTGTATTTTTTAACACCCAGCGAGGGAGTTGATTTAAAACCGATTGCCTGGTGAGTACAAAGGTGAAGAAACAGCCACTCTTTGGAAAGGATTGGATTTGGTGGAGAGGAAGATCATCAGAGTGTGTAAAACTGATATTAAGTCCAAAAGGAGAAGTCTGAGATAATTTAAGAAGGAAAGATTGCTTTTTTAAGAACAAGGAAGACGATATATGAAGAACAGGCGTAAGGTCGGCGGCTATGGTGATTTTAATATAATCCGGCAATTCTTTATGGTCTAAAAACCTTTCAGAGAATACAATTCCGGTAAAATGACCGGAACGGCATTTTTTAAGGCTTCTGTGAAAGTCAAAGCGACTGGTGTTGTAAAAAGAAGAGGGGCTGTTTATAAAAGGCGTGAGATAGGTGACCGAATCCAGAAAATAGAGTTGTTTTGAAAAGGTCATATTGACTTTTTATGTTGCGGGTTTCTATTTTAGAGTCAATGACTATTTCCGTAATTATCCCCACTTATAAAAGAGCGAAACAGGTGGAGTATCTCATTCACTCTTTGCGGAATCAAAATTTTCCAAAAAATGACCTTCAAATTCTTTTAATTTCTAACTTAAGAGACGATCATCTGAGAGAAAAATCCCATCAATGGAAACGGGAATTTTATGATTTTAAGTATATGGAAACAGGCGCCAAGGGAGTTAATAAAGCCCGTAATTTAGGGATTCGTTTTTCCGGAGGAGAGATTTTGTATTTTTTGGATGATGATTGTCTCCTCCCTTCGGCAGATCATTTAACGCAACTTGCAGCTCGGCATCAGGAATGGAAAGAGGTTAAAGGCATAGGAGGGGGTTATAAAACAGATCATAATTTAAAAGGAGTCAGTCGGTTTTACTATGAACAGCAAAAACAGTGGGTAGAGACTGTTTCCGGAAATATCAATAAAACCAATCAATTAATAGGAGGAAATGCCTCTTATAAAAGGGAAGTGTTTGATAAGGGTTTTGTTTTTGATTCTCAAATTATTTTTGGCGGCTCGGAAGAAAGTTTCAATCGTTTATTGGTGAATAATGGGTATCAGTTAATGTTGTTTAGAGATCTGGATGTTTATCATGTCATTCATGTTAATATGTTCTCTCTTATACAAAAAAGTTTTAAACAGGGTGAAGGTCATTTTAAAGGTCAGATGGGGGAAAAAGCCGGGAGTCAGGAAATAGATATGAAAAAAGAGGCGGCCTTTAATCCCACAGCGCCTCATTCCTGGATGCCTTTTATTTATCATTTGTTTTTTAAATTGGGGTATTTTTGGGCGGGTTCATCGGAAAAGGCTAAAGGCTTTGTTGCTTTTCGGATCCTGTTCTTTTTTATTTTAATTTTGAAGAGCCGCTGGGTCATTGTGAAAAATCATCTTATTCTGGGTATCATCTGGAGGTATGCAGGCCGGTTATGGTTTTATGCAGGCCGACTGTGGTTTTACATAGGAGCGTTGTATGGAATCATATCTGTGTATCCCATTCGTCTTTTGGGATTGATTCGTTTTTGTGCGGGGGTATTGCATGGTTATATCTCGCGTTTTTTAGGATTAGTATGGTCTTATGTAGGAGCATTATACGGGATGCTTGTTAGATTTTACTATCGCACTCCCCTGGCAAAACTTTGGTACTTTAGCAAATATCAGTTCTATAAAAGGATATGGCCTCTACTGACAGGCAGAAAAAAGAATCGAAATTAAGATAAACTTCAGCGCCATGTTGTATGGGTTTGCCGGCGCCTCTGTGGGATCCTGAAACCGGCTTTGTGTCGTTAGATTATTCAGCTGTCATTTGTGAAAGAGTGTTTTTGATATTCAATCGGGATATGCAGACTAATGGCTGGAATATATATTAACAAAAGTCTGGCTCTTTTATCAATTTAAAAAGTGTTTTAAGATAAGTGGGGGACTGGATTCAGTCAAATTTGCATCAATATGGGTTGGCATCGTTTTTTTCTATTATTGTGTCTTCTTTATCCTTTAGCCGGTGAAGCGGCCAAAGTGCGATTCTCCAAAGAGGAACTGGCCAAGGAATCCGTACTTCCGGTTTTTGATCCTATGCACTTGGTTCTGGGACGGAATATCACCTTATCCAAACGGTTGGAGGGAGGGGTGAGTCTTAGTTTTGGTCCGGATGAGCCTTTTTATTTTCCTTTCTATGCCACGGGATTGCTGGCTTTTTATATGACTGAAACTCATGGTGTCAGCTTAACCGGCACCTGGTTTCCTCCTCGGGATAAGCTGCTTGGGTGGGAATGGAAAAATGAAAAAGGGGAAAAAAAACATTTTGGAATTAGATGGCCCGGATTGGATTTAAAAGAACCAACACAACCAAGTGTAGAACCTATTGATGTCTGGAAAGTCCCCTATCCTCAGATGATGGGATTTTTGAATTATCAGTACACTCCGTTTTATGGAAAGATCAGCATAGCCAAAACAATTGTTACAAATCTTTCCATTTATGGTTTCGCCGGTCCGGGAATTATCATGTTCAATGAAGGCACTGTAACACCGGCAGGGAATATAGGCTTGGGTTTAAAAATTTATTTTAACCGTTGGTTGGCTTTGCGAGGTGGTTTAAGATTTTATGGTTACTATGGCCCGTCTCCAGCTAAAGTCCCGTTAAGCAGTCAAACCTCCCCCTTGTCTTATAGCAGTATTCCCTCTGTACAAAAGGGTGTGATTATTCATCTGGTGTGCAGTGTGGGGTTTGTATTTTTAATATGAAAACATTGATTCTGATTTTTTCTATTCTTTTGTCTTTTTCCGTGTGGGGAATCAGGGGACAGGAAACTGATTCTCTGCAGAAAATAAAAAAACTGAAGGTAAAAAGTGTTTCCGATCTGTCACGACTTTCCCCCTTTAAAGATGTTGTGGTTATTCAAAAGCGCTATCTTCCAAAAACTTTTCGTGGAGAAGTGGGACTGGCCCTTAACGGTCTTTTAAATAATAAGTTTTTTTATTCCGGAGGGATGAGAGGTCAGTTGGGTTTTTTTGTTCAGGAGCAATTTGGTTTTGGTGTTTCAGGGATGGCCTTCTGGAGAGCACAGAAAGATGTTGCAACCGATTTAATAGAGGTCAATGGTAAAATTCCTTTTACCAATGTTGATTCCCGTTACTATGGTGGGGGATATTTTAAATGGAATCCCTTTTACGGGAAATTTGCTTTTTCCTTTCTGGAAGATCATATCATTTATTTTGATATGTTTTTTCTTTTAGGAGGTGGGGTGATTTATGTCACTAAGGGCACTAGTAAAGAGGTGGAAACAACCATAGCAAATACAAAATTGGATCCGGAAAAGGTGAATCCCAATGTGTATTATGCTCCAGAAAAAAAGTGGTGGCCGGCGGGAATGCTTGGTTTCGGCCAGACTTTTGCTTTGAATAAGGATTGGGGTTTGGAGTGGAATCTCCAGCTGATCGTCTATTATCGGCGATTAGTGCATGATCAAGATTCAAGCAAACATCAAAAAGGTTTTACGACGGATATGCATTTGTCTGTGGGAGTGAATTACTATTTTCCAGGAGTGAAATACCGATGAAAAAATGGATTTTGCTTCTTTATATTGCGACATTCAGTCTTCCCTCCGCAGGCTTAACTCCCCGAGTTTATTTGCAGAAAGTCTTAAATATTGTGGCTGGCGGGGACTTAATTAAAGGGTCCCAGGAGCTTTACCGCTTAAGCCGGTTAAAAGCCTACAAAAACAAAAGAGCGCAAATCAAATACACCTTGGGAATGGTGTTTTCGGAAATGGAGTTTCATCATATGGCGGCTGTTCAGTTTATCTACCCTATCAAATATGGAAATCGGGAGTATAGAAAAAAGGCTTTGGATAAGCTGGGACAGATTCTCCAGTATCTGGGGGATGAAGCTCTGTTTTACTATGCCATCAGTTTAGCGGATTTTAAGGATTTTCCTGTAACTCAAAGAGATAAGTTTTACTTTTATCAGGGAGTGGGGCATTTTAAAAAGAAAAACTATTCAAAAAGCCGCATTCGTTTTTCAAAAATCAAACATAATTCTTTTTTTTATAATCGCGCTCAATATCACATTGGCCTGTCCTATGCTGAACAAAACAGAGTCAACAGCGCTGAGCGAATATTTAGAAATTTAGCCCACTCCCGTCATCAGATTACAGATACAGTTCGGGTGGCGGCTTTAATGGGGCTGGCCCGCACTCTCTATCAGGCTGGAAAATTTGATGAATCCATCAAGGTCTATCGCTCCGTTCCAAGAGACACCCCCTATTGGCATGATGTTTTGTTGGAGAGCAGTTGGTCCTATTTGAGATCAGCTCGTTTTCGTTCCGCTTTAAGTAATTTTCAAACTCTTCATTCTCCTTTTTATCAGGACTATTATCAGCCGGAATCTTTGATTTTAAGAGCTTATGTTTATTTGTATATATGCCGGTACTATGAAATGGAAAAGGTGCTGAATTTGTTTAATGGCCTTTATCTTCCCACATTAAAAGTTGTGAATCGCAGTTTGAATGCGGGAAACCGCCATAAAATGTACTTTAATGAAATAATGGCCGCTCATAGGGCGAAAAAATCCGGCTCGCCCATTCGTTCTTCTTCATTGCCTCCCGTCGTTTTAAGCCGGGTCATGAAGAGTTCAAAATTTAAAAGATATTTAAGGTATTTGGAAAAACTGGAAGAGGAAAGAAATAAGCTGAAAGTCATGCCGGCGGGATGGGTCCGAAGCCGTGTGGGACGAAATGTGGATTATATTTTAAAAGCTCGTAGCGAGACCGTAAGGAAATTAGCAGGTAAGGAGGTTAAAGGGCTTTTGAGGGAGATTCGGGGTGATATCAAGCGGCTCGCCCGTTCTGAAGAGTATTTAAGATATGATATGGTAAGGGGTAAAAGAGAATTCTTGAAGAAGAGAATTGCAAAAAAGTATGCCCGTCTTCCTCTCGTTGATGCAAAGACCAGTCGGAGTTATTACATTCAAAATGGTTATGATTACTGGCCGTTTACAGGGGAGCATTGGGTGGACGAGTTGGGGAATTACCATTATGTTGGGTCACATAAGTGCCGATAAGAGTATAGATCGGTTTGTCAGATTAATCGTTTATTTCGGACTGAACTTGTACGGGTCCTGTTTGAAAGTCTTTAGAATCAAATCGGTTAGGTGCTGATGGGATCGAGAAAAACGCACTGAAAAGTCAATCAGTTATCATCCTGCTTCAAATGGGACAGGTATGAAAGAGGTTTTATGAAGATATTTTTCTTAATTTTTTTCAGATCAATCCGGTGGTTATCCTTGGTGATTCTTACCGGGGTTTGTCTTTTATCTCCCGCGGTTTTTTTAGTATCCGCCGCGGAAAAGGATGATATTGAAGAATCTTTTAACCTGGAGGAGGAAGACGATCAGAAAAGGACTATAGCCGCAAAGAAAATCAGAAAAACAAAACTTAAAACAGATCGGAGTAAACTCCCTTCTGTTAAAATTGCGCCGGTTCGCAAAGGGAAAAAGCTTCCTCTTAAGGCCATTCGTCCTCCAACCGCCCGTGTTTACCATGAACAGGGAACAGATGAGGCGGAGCTTGAGAGTGTTTTAAATGAAGAAATTGCCTATCTTTTCAAATTGATTCGGAAAAATAGAGGAGGAGATCTGCTCTTGCGGCTGGGCAGTTTGTATGTGGATAAGGCGCGTTTAATTACCTTTAAACTTCAAACGGATTACGACAGAAAAATGTCTGAGTTTGAACAGGGTAAAAGAAAAAGAAAGCCGTTTTTAAATTTAAAAACGGCCAGGAATTACAACCTAAAAGCTATACGCTTGTTTGATGAATTTAAGCGTCGGTATCCAAAAAGCAAGCGGATGGATGAAGTGTTGTTCTTTCTGGGATTTAATTCCTATCAGCTGGATAGGGCGGAGGCCGGAGCCAAGTATTTTCATGAATTGGAAGCCCGACATCCTAAAAGCCCTTTTGTTTATGAAGCTCATTTTCAATTGGGAGAACATTACTTTAAGCATAAAAACTGGCAACAGGCCGCCCGTTATTATGATCAGGTTGCTCGGAGAAAAAAAGGTAAATTTTATTTTTTCGCCCTCTATAAATTAGCCTGGTCTCAATATAAGAGTGGTTATGTTTCCCGGGGGTTGGGCATTCTGGAAAGAATCATAAAAGAGGGGCGAATACAGGGAGACTCTCAAAGGTTTGTTTTTACTACAGAGGCTATTGAAGATTTAACACTATTTTATTCCTACTCCAGAAGATCTCCTAAGGAAGCGCCTTCTTATTTTCATAGTTTGCTGCCCCGTAAGAAAGCGGAAGAATTATTAAAAAGACTGGCGGAAGATTATAAAGTCATGGGGCATACGCAGGGGGTCATGTCCCTTTTTACTTATTTAATCAATCGTCATCCTCTGGATTCAAGAGTCTGTGAAAACCGACACCACATTGTTCAGAGTTTATACCATTCCGCGGAATTAAAACAGGTGATCAGCGCTGCGAGAAGTTGGGTGAGGAACTGTGGACAAGACAGCGCCTGGGTTGAAACTCATGAAGGAAATTCAGATTTAATTCGCACGACTCATGAAACAATGGAAGACTCATTGAGAAAGTACAGTTTAAAAAATCACCATACTTTTCGTTCAACAAAGGCAAATCGCTCCCGGGTTTTAGCTCTGAATTTTTATAAAATGTACTTTTCTGAATTTGAAGACACCAAACACTCCGATCAAATGCATTATTTTTATGGAGAACTGCTCTTTGATTCAAAAAAGTATAAAGCGGCTGTTAAGAAATACGAAGAAGTGATCCGAAAATATCCTAACAGTAAATATGCCATTACGGCTTACACCAATCAGATTTTGGCTTTAGAGAAGACTCTTCCCAGTGGTAAAGAAATTGAAAAGCTAATAGGGAAGAGGAAGGGGGTTGTCAGTTTGCCTCGGGAGATTCAGGTTTTTATTGCTTTATCTCTGCGTTATCTTGAAAAGTTCCCCAAAAGAAAAAACTCTTCATCCATTCTCTACAGGGTGGGAACTTTGTACTACAGTTTTGGTCATTTGGATAAAGCGGCTGTTCAGCTAAAAAAATTATACGACCGGTATCCTTCCATTTCTTATATTAGTGAAGTTGGCGGGCTTTTACTTGATATTTATAATCGGAAAAAAGACTATGCCTCTTTGCAGACATTAGCTTCCCAGTTCACGGCTAATAAAAGGATAGATAAGTCTCTCTTAAAAGAAGCTCATTCCATTTTACAGCAATTGTCTTTCAAGGACGCTCAGGATTTAGCTGTGCAGGGAGAACATGGGGAAAGCGCGGCTCTCTATGAAGCGTTTGCAAAAAAGAATCCCACTTCCAAGTTGACACCTTCCTCTTATTATAATGCGGCTATTAACTATGAAAAGGCCGGTGATGTAAAAAAGGCTATTTCCATGTATTCCGCTGTACTGGCCTATAAGAACGCTTCTTTAAAAATTCAGAAAAGATCAAAAGAATTTTTACCTGTTCTTCATGAAAGACTGGGGTTTTATTGGAAAGCGGCTGAAGGCTATGCTTCTTATGCGGGAAAGTTTCCAAAGGAAGCAAAAGCAATGAGCTATTGGTATAATGCCGGGGTTATTTATTCCGCTTTTAACCGCATAGATAAAGCGGTTTTTTCCTATAATCAATATCTGAAGTTAAATCGAAACGCAGGTGAGAAATCCGAGGTTTTATATTCACTGGCTCAGCTTCATGAGCGAAACAGACTATGGAGTAAAGCTGTTGGTTATTATGATCGTTACATCAAATCCCCCTCTTCCAACCGATCCCGTCAGGTTCAGGCTGTTTTTCAAACAGCTGAAATTTATCAGCGCCATTTGAGAAATCCCAAGCTGGCGAGTGTGTGGTATAATAAGGTTATTACTTCCTATCGGCGATGGGGAGCGGGAGCTTCCTTTGCGGCTCAGGCTGAAATGCGCCGAGCTTTAAAGTTTTACAGTAAATTTCAAAAAGCTCGTATTGCAGGAGCGAAAAACCAAACTGCTGCTGTAAATAAAAAGATCCAACTTTTACAGCAATTGGATAGAGTTCTCAAACCTGTGGTTCGGTATGATGACGGAGAACAAATCATAGCTTCTCTGGTTGTTGTGGGGAGAGCCAATCAGCAAATGGCGGAAGCTATTTTTCGGGCGCCCCTTCCAAAAGGGTTGAATAAGGAAGGAAGACAGCAATATAGGGAAGGAATTAAAAAAATTATTGCTCCCTATCTGACAAAAGCTGTTAAGAGCTATACTTTGGCCTTGGAAAAGTCAAAACAGTTTAAAACTTACAGTGAGTGGATCGGAAAAGCTTACAGGGGATTGCGTTCCATTCAAATGACAAAAGCGGGAGAGTTTCTGGGATTTCAATTGCCTCCTGTGGAAATGGAAGTGCTGAATATCGCGCTTTTAGATGATACGAAAATCATGTCAGATACTTTTCTTGGCCGGTTGAATTTGGCTATAAAATACCAGGTTTCACAGGAGGAAAAGAAACGGATTTTTTACGCCATCAAATCCGGAAAAGAACGAACACTTTTAAAAACTGTATCCCGAATTTTAAATAAAGATCCGGATAATATATTAGCTATCAATGCTTTAGGTCTTTTTTATCTGAAGCACAAGAAGCCTCAAATGGGGGTTTTGGTAATGAATCGTGTATTATCCAAAAAGCCGGATATCGCTCCTTTGCTCAACAATTTGGGGATTGTATTTTTACGACAGAAGGATGTGCGCCAGGCTATAGTCTGGTTTAAAAAAGCCCTTGAAGCTGATGATTCTGATGTGATTGCCAATGCCAATTTAGGGACGATTTTTGTTAAACAGGGGAATTTTGCCAGTGCGCTTCCTTATCTTACAAAGACTTATAATCAGGCGGAAGGGGTATGGAGCAAGGAAGATAAACGGTTTATTGCCGCTTTTAACAACTATGGTGTAGCTTTAGCTGGGGTGGGTGACTGGAAATCGGCTCATCTTTTGTATAAGGGGATGACAAAACAGCCGGCTGTTCCATCAGCGATTTTATTAAATCAAGCGATTGTCCTGGCAGAGGGATTTAATGATGATAAATTTAGAAGTGAAGCAAAAGGTCTGGTTGATGAATTGTCTCTTGGTCATAAAAGTGTGCGTTTTAAGAGAAAATTAGATAGACTTTTAAGTAAATTGGAAAGGAAATAACAAGATGAGACTTGTTTTGGTGTTTTTTTGTTTATGTATTTGTTTTGAAGCTACAGCTGCGCCGCGCAAATCCAAAAAACGATCTCGGCGGGCAAAAGTTGTGGATATTGATTTTGATGATGAGCTACGCGTTAAAGGAAAATTGTTGGGCCCGGGTCTTTTTACTCTTTTTCAAAGAAAAAACTTACAATATGGACAGCTCATAAAACCCCGAAAGAATTTTCTTCCGGAGATGCGGGCCACTTTAGGAGATATAGAGTAAAACCTGCAATGGAGGAAGGGGGAAATTGTTTCAGCCATTATTTTTAAAAATTTTTTACCGTGGACAGCTTCTAAAAATCCGGCCTTTCACGGAAGAACAAATCAGCGTAGGCAGTGGGGACGGATTGAGTCTGGTTTTGCCAGGACTCGCTCCCTGGCATATTCTGATTGAGAAAAAACAGGATATTTATACTGTTCTTGATCTTGATTCCGAAAGCGGCACTCTTTTAGACGGTAAAAAGATTTTAGAGGAGCAGGAACTTCATTCCGGTTCTTTTCTCACTTTAGGAGAGTATCAGATACAGTTTTTTGTGGGACCACCTCCACAAATGCAGCCTCCTCCGCCTGTTTCTGAACCGGATAAGGAATCTTCTCAACTCCCGGAGGCTGTGGGCTATTCTGATTCAATATCTCCGCCTGCTTCAAAAACTCCGGACCAGGCTGGCAATGTATCCACTCCATCTTCTCCTCGGCCTTATAAAAAAAGTCCTGCACCGGCCTCAAAACCTTCCTCTCCTTCTTTAGTGTCTCAGGCGGCGCCGGCTATTAGACCCACTGCGCCTTCTCCTCAAAAATCAGAAAATACAAATGTCCCTTCTCCAGGCGGGTCTTATGAAGATTCCACTCCGTCATCAAGTCCTTCTTTTCCTTCTTCGGTTTCCCCGGTTAAGCCGGTTGCCAAGCCCAAGACTCCTTCTTCATCTCAACAGTCGGGGGAGACTCTGCAAAATCTACCTCCCCAGAAGCTGCGTGTGGGCCGCATGACAAGTAAACCCCTATCTCCATCACCTATTTCTCAGATAACGCCGACCAGTGAACCAAAATCTCCCTCTTCTTTTGATTCTTTAGAAGAGAAACAAGACAGTGCGTTTGAGTATTCTGAAAATTCTTCAGTTCCTTTATATAAAGAGCCAAGTGATCAGACAGCTTCCATGGAATCGGCAGTGGCAGAACCCCCTGCCGTGACACCTCAACAGAAGCCCTTTATTAGAGAAACTGAAGCATTTTCAAAAATTGGCAGCTTTAAAAAACCGGATGAAAAAGGCTTTTGGAACACTTTTGCTCCGCCGGACAAAATTAAAAATCTGGATGAATTTCTTACGCCGTCTATCGGAAATTTTATTGAAGTGATTGTGGCGTGGAAAAACAGAATTCTATCCTCCCATCATTTTTCCAAAGGTTCTGTACATATAGGGTCGGAGACCGGATGTGAAGTGCCCGTAACAAATTTATTGGGAATGGGAAAATATAAACTGTTGGATATTCAGGATACAGCTCAGGTTTTTTTTCAGGGAGTCAGAGGCGCCCTTATTCAGGGCCGGGAACGAGCCACACGGCAAATTCACCCCATTAAGGGAAGTCAGAATGTCGTCTTAAAGCCCTATGAGATGGTTCGTTTGGATTTTAGGGACACTTTAAAAGTTTATGTTCGTCTTAAAAACAAACCGACATTGGCCAGTTCCGGTAAGGTGTTTAAGTTCAATGTTGCGGAAATGTCCGTTTTGCTTTTTTCCTTTTTATTAACAGGACTTTTGGTTTTTTATTCTGGATTTTACGCCCCTTTGTTTCTTATGGAAGATGAAAAATTTGTTGAGGCTAATATTCAAAAGGCTACCGTGAAATTTACCAAACCACCACCTCAGCCGGTGGATTATGCGTTGAAGGAAAAAACACAAAAAGCTCAGAAAAAAGCGGTGGTTGTGAAACGAAAAAAATCGATTCCAAAGAAACCAAAGAAACGCGCCAGTCTTCCTTCAAAAGTTAAGCCAAAGAAAAAGCCAAAAAAAATAGCTCTTAAAGCTCTTGGTCAGAAAAAGGGAAAATCCAGCGCTTCCACTCGTGGAAAAAAGTCATCCAAAGTGGCGGTTGGATCTCTTCGTCCAGGGGGATCTCTTAAAACAGGTAAATCAGGGGCTACGGCGAAAACTGTTGCTCCGGATCCAACAAAAATGGGACTTCTGGGTGTGTTTGGCAAGGGTGGAAAGTTGAAGAATCTGGACCAAGGGGCCACAGGCAGTGCGGCGGGCGGATTGGTTGGTCTGGCGGAAGGGGCTACGGGTCATGCCGGCACCAGGGAGTCCTATGGTGGAGAGGGCGTTGGAACAAAAACAAAGGAAATGGTTTCTGGAGGGCAGGGTTCCGCTCTGGTTGGTATTAGTGGAATTAAGGTAAAGGGTCGTGGAGGTTCTTTAAAGGGTATGGGTACCGGCGGCCTGGGAACCCGAGGCCGAATGAATATTGATATAGGAACAGATAACCTGGATGTGGAGGGAACAATAGACAGGGAGGCTATTTTAAGAGTGATTTTTAGAAATCACCGCCGATTTGATCACTGCTATCAAACCAGCTTACAGGGCAATGCGAATCTTCAGGGTCCTCTTAAAATGCAGTGGCAAATTTTGTCCAAAGGGCGTGTGAGAGCCACTAAGGCCATTCAGGATGGAGTGGGAAGCCGGAGTCTTACGAATTGTGTGGCAAATGTGTTGAAAAGCCTTAAATTTCCTGCACCTCCGTCTGGGCAGATTGGAAGGATATCGTTTAAATTTGTATTTTCAAAGTGATATACATTTTATTTAAGGAACAGTATAATGGCGAATTATAGTTTGGTTTTTCTTTTTGAAAGTAACAGCCGATAGGATTCAAGGGGGGTGACATAATGGATCAGCAAATGGTTGAGGTGCTACACAAATGTGAAGGTGCCAGTGGTTTGTGGAAGCCTTTTTGTGAAGGCGGCCATGTTATGTTTATTATTGCCGGAATAGGAGTTCTGACTTTATTTTTCATTATTGAGCGAATGTTAACTTTAAGGAAGTTAGCTATTAACAAGGATGAATTTAGTGAGAATGTTTTTGGTATGATTTTAAGGGGGGATATTCAGGGGGCTATCGCATACTGTGATCGCACACCGGCTCCTATTACAAATACTATCAAAGCCGGTTTGGTACAGGTTTTAAACCGGAGACCGGATGAAGAAGTGCAAGTGGCTATGGATGCCTCCATACTTAGAGAAACCCCTAAACTTGAGGGTTGGACAGCCTTTTTGGCTGTGTTTGGAAATGTCAGTGTGCTTGTGGGTCTTTTGGGAACTATTATCGGATTGATACGATCCTTTAGTGGTGTGGGCCAGGCGGATGCCGCCACAAAAGCGGCCCTTCTTTCCCAGGGTATTTCCGAAGCTCTGAATTGCACAGCTTTTGGTTTATTAGTGGCTATCGTTGCCATTGTGGGTTATGCCATCTTTCAAACTCTTGTGGGGCGGGCGATTACCGAGGTGACGGAAAGCAGTATGAACCTGATGAATGTTGTTGTGTCCAATCGGGATAGAATTGAAAGGGCTGGATAAATTTGAAAGCAGCTTCATAAGTGATGGGGTATGCGATATTTTAAGTTCCAAGTTCCATGAGGAGTTCCTGCAATAAACTTCCACATTCAAGAGGAAGGAGATAATTTATGGCTAGTGTTGAAGAATTTGGCTCATCAGGGCGGAAGCAGGTTGTAGAGCTAAATCTGGTGCCATTTATTGATTTAATGAGTGTCTGTATTATTTTTCTTCTCATTACAGCGGTTTGGACTCAGGTTTCCATGGTGCAATTAGGTTCTTCCATTTACTCCAAAAAAACTTCAGAGGAGCCTGTTCCTCCACCCCCTTTTTCAGAGGTGGTTTTACGGGTGGATGTTTTGCCCGAGGGATTTCGTCTGGTTGTGGGCAGTGAACGATTCTTAATCCCCACTCTTAATGGAAAATACGACAAAGACACTTTGATCTCCAAGTTAAAGGAGGTTAAACAAAAATATCCGGAAAAAGTGGATGGAGTTACTTCCGTAAGAGATGAGATTATGTATAAAAATTTAGTATCGGCTATGGATGCCTTGACTTTAGCCGGGTTTCCTCAAGTATCCATTACGGCAACGGGAGTGATGTAATATGCCTATTTATGCTCCAGGACTTCGTCAGG
>JAPOOY010000041.1 GCA_026713205.1 Bdellovibrionales bacterium | reverse complement strand
CCCCTATAGGCTGTTATAAAGGGCTATGTCTCTTAAATAAAAACCGGAAAAATTCAACCCCGATCGGTATATCAGTATCATTACTGGTCTTATGCATCATTTATTTTATTCAAAGCTTGCCCCCTGCCTGATAATCCTTTAAAGGATTCTTATGAGCAATCAAGGTGGGAAAAAAGGTTTTATCAGCGCATGGGGCATTTTTCTCGGCCTTGTGGTGGGCACTCTCATTGGAGCTGTCTTTAATCACCTGATAATCAATTATCCCTCCCTGGCTCCTAAAATCAGTTGGATTAACGACAATATTTGCTGGCCTATGGGAAATGCCTTTTTACAGGCTCTTTTTATGATTGTAGTTCCCCTGGTCTTCAGCTCCCTTCTCGTTGGAGTGGCTAACCTCGGAGGCGGTAAAGGTATTGGCCGTCTGGGAGGACGGCTCTTTCTATTTTACGCCTGTACAACAATTTTAGCCACAGGAACCGGACAGTTGCTGGTCAACACCCTTAAGCCCGGAAAATCATTGGATCAGGCAACCATGTTAAAGGCCGCTGAAGAAAACAAAAACAAGCTCTCTTCTTTGAAAGCACAAAGCTCCATGGTGGAAGGTTCTATCTGGCCCGGCATTGTCACTAAAATTATCCCCCGAAATATTATTGATCAATTTGGAAAAACCAATATGCTTTCTGTTATTTTTGTATCTTTGATATTTGGTCTGGCTTTACTCTATTTACCTAAAAATTCCTCTAAAACAACCTTTATTCAATTTATGTCCGCGCTTTCAGATGCATCCGTTTTAATTATCGGCTGGATTATGAAAATAGCTCCTTTTGCCGTAGCGGGTCTGATGATTGCCATTATCTCCACTCTGGGGGTTGGTTTAATACAAAAAATGTTCTTTTACATAGGTGTCCTGATGGCTGGAATGTTGATTCATTTTTGTGTTTACACTCTCATTTTGAAATTCGTTGTCCGATTTCCCATTAAAAGGTTTTTTAAGGAAATGGTCCCTGTATTTTACACAGCCTTTGGCACCAGTTCCAGCAGCGCCACAATGCCTGTGACAATGAACACTTTAGAAACAAGGCTGGGCGCCCCTCGGAGTATCGTTAACTTTAGCGTCCCTCTTGGAACGGTTGTAAACATGGATGGCACCGCTCTTTTTGAGGTGGTGGCCACCATATTTTTAGCCCAATTTTTTGGGGTGGAAATGACCTTGGGAAGTCACTTTTTTCTTTTGGCCATAGTGTTTATCACCTCTATTGGAGTGGCCAGTGTCCCGGGGGGGTCCTTGCCTATTCTTATGTCCGCCATTGTGGTATTGGGCATTCCTCCAGAGGGAATGGGTGTTATCATTGGTGTGGATCGACTGATGGATATGTGCCGAACGGTTGTAAATGTTACAGGAGATTCTGTAGCCGCCCTGTTTTTATCAAAAACACAAAAGACTCATGCCTCTGAAAAAAGTCATACTGTTTCAGATTAAGGCCCTCTTCTTTCTCCTTTTTCTATCCCCTTCCACCCTGGCTTTAGCTCCAGCGTCTGATACCCCTTACCTGAAAACCTCTCTCACTGAAGATCTGGAAGTGATTTTTAGTGAGGATTTTAAAGAGGAAGATTTTCTCATTCAAAATCGCGCCTTCAGAATATTCCAGGAATACGGAAGACAATTTCCCGTAGAATTTTACCGAAAAAATTCCCTGATATTTTTTTCCGCCACACGGAGGCAAACTCCCCTGGCCATCACTCATACCCTCCCTCTTCCTCTTATTCAAATTTATCCCTCTCCCTTTCAAATTATGGATCAAGTTTCCACAAACAACTGGCTGACGGATTCTTTAGTTCATGAAATGACCCATATGTACCAACTTAATGCCCGCTCATGGTTTTCCTACTTATTATCCTATATTATGCCTTCGTTTTTTTGGCCGGTTTATCCCAATATTTATTTCCATGACCTGATACTGGAAGGCCATGCTGTTCTTATTGAATCCGTTTACGGAACAGGTGGACGACTTTTTAGCGGGTGGGAAAGAGCTTTGGCTTTTTCCCAATTAAAAAACAATCTCTCCTTTAAAAGATTAATGAACAACTACGATGATCCTTTCTCAAAAGGGGAGAAATTCACCCAAGGAGGTTATTTTTTCTCCTATTTAATGGAGAAATTTCCCTTATCCGATATCAATAAAATTTTTTCTGTCAATGGCCGCAATCTGTTGTGGCCTCTCGGGCTTTACACAATCAATCGCTCTTTCAAAAAAGCGCTTGGGCAGGATTTTGATTCCCTTTTTAATGAGTATAAGGAGTTTTATGGCGCGATGGCCTTAAAGCAAACCAGTTCACCTGAACCAACTCTTATGAAAAGCCAAATTCCTGTTCCCATAAACAGTGATGAAAAAAATATCTATTTTGGTTTTACCTGCTTTGACTCGGATATTTCTAAGATGGCCGCCAACGAGATGCGTCGAGACGGAAATTTATGGGACAATGACAGTGTCTATGTGCTTTTGGATACCTATAACGATCATCGGAGTGGGTTTTTCTTCCGCGTTAATCCGTTAGGAGCCATGGAAGATGTTGCTATAATGGATAGCGGAGACAGTCGGAACGAAAACTGGGATGCGGTCTGGGACTGTAGAGCAAAAGTCAATGAGGACTATTGGACAGCAGAAATTGGCATTCCGTTCAGTCAACTTCGTTTCAGTAAGAGCGACACGAT
>JAPOOY010000140.1 GCA_026713205.1 Bdellovibrionales bacterium | reverse complement strand
ATCGAGCTGTCTAATTGAAATGGGGGTCAAGAACAGCAAACACACCAAGAAACTTGAGAAGGCTCAGTGGTATTTGCAATAGGTATATTCCAATACTGTTTACTGTGCTTATCTTCAGTCAAATATAGAACTCGCCCATCTTTTTGCATTACCCGACATTTTTCCAAATAATAAATATTAGATCGTTTAGAATGCAATATAGCTTTAAGATTAGTAAGGTTTTCCATTGTTTAACTTATTTAAAATAAAATTTTTGATTATGGTGCGCCTGGAGCGACTTGAACGCTCATGTCCATAAAGAACACCAGGCCCTCAACCTGGCCTGTCTACCAATTCCAGCACAGGCGCTAAACAGAATTTTTGAATTAAAACATCCTCTTTAAAATAGCTACTTACACCGAAGCAAGAGTATTATCCCATAAATCCAAAGGAACAGGGAGAAAATTTTATGGATGACCCCTCACAAATTTTTCCATACCGGAAAAGGCGGATTGAGATCATTCCAGTCGTCAAATAAATTTGTTCTGTCCTGCCAAACCATCAAAAAAGACAATCCTTCAACTGATAGATTGATTTTCCCGCGCAAATACTTTTTGACACTCCTTGTAAATAACAAATAAGTTGCTATAAAGCCCTTTTCGAGTCAATATCTCTTGACGGATTTTAAGTGCTAATGATATTTATGAAAACCATTCATCGCCCCCCACAACCCACTTCCTGCCGGAAGGTAACGCAAATCGCAGTTCTCCTGTGGCAGAGATGCGTTTATTCCTTTATCTCCTGCTTCTTTGTTTTCTCCGCCTTTGCGGAAGAAGGGAAAAAGGCCCTTAAACCCACAGCTATGGAACAATTCTTCCCCTGGATTTTGCTGGGCGCGTTCTTTTATTTTATCCTAATCCGCCCCCAGCAGAAAAAATCCAAAAGCCACAGCCAGTTTCTCACTAATCTTAAAAGAGGGGATGAGGTTTTAACGGCTAGTGGGATTTTTGGCAGTATTGAAGGTATCACTGATCAATTTGTCATCCTTGAAGTCGCTGAAAATGTCCGCATCCGTGTTATGAAAACTCAAATCGCCTCTTACACCAAATCCCTTGAAAACACAGAAAAATCCGATACTCAAAAGAACCAAAGATGACACTTTTCATTCAAAAAACTGAAAGGCAGGAACAAATATAATGATTGAAAGTCTGAAAGCCCGTTTGATTATTGTAACAACCGTTATAGTATTAGCTGTTATCTGGCTGGTTCCAAATTTTGTGCTTTTGGACAAAGACTTTTTCTGGCCTTCCAAGGATCGCATTGTTTATGGGCTGGATATACAGGGTGGCCTTCATCTGGTTTTAGAAGCGGATGTTAATGAATTACTTCACAAACGACTCAATCGCATTAGTCTTAATCTCCAAAATCAAATGAAAGTGGACAAAATTTCGGAAGCCGTTATTACAGTGAGTGATGCCGCTCCTTTCTTTATGGATATTACTGTTAAATCCCCGGAAAATTTAAACTCCGTTCAGAAAATTATAAAAGACCTTGGCTACTCCTCTGATCTCCAAACCTTAAAAGAAACAAACACCACTTTGCGTCTGGCTTACTTTGATAACCGAGTGAAAGATATGAGAGTGCAGATCATTGATCAGGCCATTGAAGTGATCCGCAATCGTATTGATGAGTTTGGAGTGAGCGAGCCTCTCCTCAGCGCTCAAGGAGAAAATCGTATTTTAATCCAACTGCCCGGCATAGAGGATTCCGCACGAGCCAAAGAACTGATCAAAACCACAGCTCAACTGGAGTTTGGAGTGGTCAATGAGGAGTTTCCTTCGGAAAAACTGTTTCCTTTAATTGCTGAAGCTGAAAAAAAGGGTGGCTACTCCCTGGGAAAAAATAAACTCACCTACAGGGAATACATAAAAAAAATCAACAAGGATTTAAAAGAACATCTTAAGGAGAACGAAAAAATTGTTTTTGAACAGGCTCCTTCCGCCACAAATCTGCAAACAGGGCGAATCCCTCACATTGTAAATATAGGTTCCGGCCTGACCGGAACTCATTTGGAAGATGCCTTTGTTTCTCAAGGGGAGTTTAACCGACCGGAAGTGTCCTTCAAATTTCAGCCGGAAGGACGAAAAATTTTCGCTGATTTAACAGGGAGAATTGTAGGAAAACAACTCTCCATTATTTTGGATCAGGTTTTAAAGGCTAAACCTGTTGTACAGGGAAAAATTCACAGTAACCCCCGCATCACTTTGGGCGCGGGAGGCACCTATGAGGAGGTGCGTTCGGATGCGGAAATGATTGCCACCACTTTGCGGGCGGGTTCCCTTCCGGTTTTTCTCAGACAACTGGAGGAAAAAACCGTAGGCCCCACACTGGGAAGAGATTCCATTCAAAAAGGTAAAACAGCCGGACTGACAGGGCTTATTTTGGTTATGCTTTTTATGCTTGTGTATTATCGCACTTTGGGAATCTTCGCTAATATTGCCCTTTTCTTGAATATGAGTCTTCTTCTGGCCCTTCTTAGCTCCCTGTCCGCAACACTCACTCTCCCCGGTGTGGCAGGAATTATTTTAACCATTGGGATGGCCGTGGATGCCAATGTGATTATCTTTGAGAGAATTAAAGAGGAACTGAGAAGAGGAGCCAGTTTAAAGCTGGCCATAAAAGATGGATTCTATAATGCTTTTTCCGCGATTTTGGACGCTAATATCACAACAGCCATTGTGTGTTCCGTCCTTATGTATTTTGGGACGGGCCTTATTCGTGGTTTTGCCGTCACTTTGTTTTGCGGTATTGTCACCTCTCTTTTCACGGCTGTGTTTGTATCCCGCACTTTAATGGATTTAAGTCTTTTAAAATTTGGATTAAAGAAACTTTAAGGAGCTTTTTTGAATGAACCTTAAGAAAAGAAATTTTAACTTTTTAGAACTTGCCAAAACCCTCACTCCTATTTCTATGGTTCTATCCTTCGTGGGTTTGATAACACTGCTTATTTTAGGTTTTACTTACGGCATTGACTTTGCGGGGGGAAATGAAGTTCAGATACAATTTGAAAAACAGGTCACGGCAGAGGCTATCCGCAATGCTGTTCAATCTTCCGGGATGGAATCCCCTCTTGTGCAGTCTTTTGGAGAAAACAATGAATTCATTATTCGGGTGGAAATGGCGGATGATGAAAATGAAAACGCGAAGCGCCTCACTCTTCTTAAAAACAGTTTGGAGAGTCACTTTAAGGATAAAGGGGGTCATATTCGCCGCATGGACTCCATTGGTCCGCAAATTGGAAAAGAATTAAGACGAAACGGGGTTTTGGCTATTCTCTACAGTTTGTTGATGATTCTCATCTACCTGGGTTTGCGTTTTGACATTAAATACGCCCCCTCCGCTGTTTTTTGTTTGTTTCATGATACCATCATTACTTTAGCTATTTTTTCTATTTTTAATTTGGAAGTTAACGCTCAAACTCTGGCGGCTGTCCTGGCAATTATCGGTTATTCCTTGAATGACACCATCGTCACTTTTGATCGGATTAGAGAAAACCATCTTTTACTTCAAAACAAAAAACCCTTTTTTGATATATGCAATCAATCTTTGAATGATGTTCTTTCAAGAACTCTTTTGACTTCCGTCACCACTTTACTGGCCGTAGGCGCTATGTGGGTTTTTGCAGATGGAGCCATCAGGGATTTTGCATTTACTTTGGCTATTGGAGTGGTTGTAGGAACTTATTCCTCCATTTATGTAGCCACACCTCTTCTTATTTTTATGAACCGCTTTAAAATGTTTCAATAAGACTTCTCTCTTTCAAATAATCGGTAGAGATGAAAGCCTAAAGCCTGTCCATAAATACAAAAACTGTGGAAACAGTGGACAAAAATAAGTCTAAAGCTTAGCTAGAGATGTCTTTTATGAAGCATTTATGAGACAAGCTCTAGTATAATAAACAAAAGGTTAACCTACTGATGAGTTTAACGACAAATTTTTTGCTTCTTGCCGTAGGACTGACAGCTCTCATTCTGGGAGGACATTTCCTGGTACGCTTCACCATTCAACTGTCCCGCCTGTGGGGTGTAAAACCTCTTTTTTTAAGCGTTGTTATTTTAGGAATGGGGACTTCCGCGCCGGAATGGTTTGTCACCTCCGTGGCCTCCTTTCAAGAATCCTCCGGAATGGCTTTGGGAAATGTAATAGGCTCCAACATTGCGAATATTCTTTTGATATTGGGGCTATCCGGTTTATTTTGCAGACACCCTGCCGATCGACAAGTCATTCGGTTTGATCTACCGGTTTTTTTACTGGCTATTGTAATTTTATGGTTTTGCTCCTTAAATGGAATACTCACTCGCCTGGAGAGCGGTTTCTTTTTAATTCTTTTTACTGCTTATATTGCTTTACTTTTTAAACAACGAAAGCCGGAAAACACCTCTGAATCACAGGATTTAAAATCCCTTCCCACACCTCTTCAAAAAGGAAAAAAGTCTTATTTATTTTATTTAGGCGGCCTCGCTCTGGGATTCTGCGGCCTGTTTGTAGGCTCCATTCTCACCATAGATTCTGCCGCGGAACTGGGAAAAATCTTTGGTCTTTCTGAAAAATTTATCGGCCTGTTTGTTTTATCCGTGGGAACAAGTCTTCCCGAGTTGGCTGTTTCCTTTCAGGCTATCTTTAAAAAACAGGAGGAAATGGCTTTAGGGAATATCGTCGGTTCCAATATATTTAATTCACTTTTTATTTTAGGATCAGCGGGTTTAATCAGGCCGGTTGTTGTATCCTCCGGATTTCTCCAGACGGATTACCCCTTCCTTATCGCTGTTAGTCTGTTGTTATTTGTTTCCCTGTTATTGTTTAAATCTCTTCCTAAAATACTTGCGGGAAGTTTCCTGATTTTGTATTTTTCCTATCTCTTTCTATCCGCCCGTCTCTTTTTTTAAGATACAGAAATATATCTCCACTGCTCCGGTTTGAAATTTAAGATTTTTCCAATCTATTTGCTGTTATTAAAAGCGAGATAACACCCATAACTCGCAATTATGACTCCCAAAGAAGAAAATCCCATTCCGGAAAAAGCATCATGATCAAAAACCCTTGTTCCCGCCTCTACTATTGTTAAACCGAAGAAACCCAAGTTTACTCCAGATTTCCTGGATTCTGGATGATCTTCAGCAGTCTGCTCTGCAGCATACTCCACAGCATCATTTTCTGTTTCAGGGAAAGGTTTATCCTCAGCAGAAAGAGAAAGAGGTAAAATTATTATAAAAAGAAAACCAATCAACTTTTTCATTTGAACTCTCTCATCAAAAGAAAAGCTCATAATAAACACAGGTAAAAACATCTGTCAATTTTAAGGCTGTATATATAAAAATTGAGTTAAAGTGATATTCAGAAAGACAGATTTTTTTGCAATGTATCAAGTGGATGGAATGGAGTTTGCATGAGTGAAACCACACGGGACTTAAGGTCTGAGGCATAATAGAAATTGTCTCTTTTGGAGACCTAGAGTAAGCTGTTCCCAAAAGGGTAAATTCATGAGGTTCGGCGGTCATCAGAGTTTTCATCTACGAGACCAGTGGCTCTATAAGGGTATTTACTGGACAAATCAATCTTCCGAAATTCTTTTAAATAATAAGAGATATACAGAAAAAGCCATGCAGGAGCTAGGGATCGGTAAGAACATGGTGGATTCCTTAAGATATTGGCTCAAAGCAACAAATCTTATAAAAACTAATGCAAAAGGCTTCGTTCTCACAGACACAGCCCGCAAGATACTTGAAAAAGACCCCTATTTTGAACTGGATGGCACTCTCTTTTTAATCCATTACCTTCTGGTAACAAACAAAGAGGAAGCTACAACATGGTATTGGTTTTTTAATCATTTTTCCGCTTCAGAATTTGAAAAAGAACCTTTAACAAATGCTTTCTATTCTTATATTCAAATCAAAACAGATAAGAAAGTTAGAGATTCCACACTGGAAAAAGATTTAAATTGTCTTTTAAGAATGTATCAGGCTGTAGAATACACAGGAAAGAAAAACCCTGAGACAGAAACCCCCTCCCCTTTTACAAAATATGGCTGGATTGAAAAAAGAGGAGAAAGTTTTATTAGAAACAAGTTAAATATCAGTGATGTTAATACTCATATTTTTGCTCACATCTTAAATATATTCTGGAAAAACCATTTAAGAAAATCGGAATCCATCAAACTGGAAGACTTATCTCAAAAAGAAAATTCTCCGGGTCGGATTTTTCAATTTTCCCTGGAAGAAATGAACGATCTAATAGAACTCTGCTCTAAACAATCAAACTATCTGGATTATTCAAGAACAGGCGGATATTTTATCATTCAGCCTAATAAAACTCGCTTGGAAAAAGCTCTGGATAACTATTACAAAGAAATGTGTGTTTAATAAATTTTAAAAAAACAACTATAGAATGAAAAAACAAATAAAACAGAAAAACAATCCACCAATACAAAAGTGGATCCGATTATCTGACAGCTATAACAGATCCACAAATCTGGAACTGGATTTTAAAGATTCCAGCCGAGTGAAAAAAATTTACCTCTCCTCAAAATTTCAAGAAGGATTAAAAGAAGTTTTTACTTCTATTCTGGAAAAAAACTCAAAACATCGGGTAAGAGTATTAAGCGGCTCTCCGGGTCTAGGGAAATCCACTTTTGCCTTATTGGTCGCTCAAATCATCTCTAAGAAACACCCTAAAATTATCAGCGACTTAATGAAAAAATCCAATAAAAATCTAAAAGCTGACTTTAACTCCCTTCAAAAACCCAGAAGAACAAAACTTCTTCCGGTATTTATCAATGGCTATGAAGGAGAAATTGAACAGGTATTTAAAAATAAACTGAAAGAATCTTTATCAGAAGCCAATGTATCATTTAAAAAACAGTCAAAAGACACTCTAAAATTTTATAAAGACTGTTTAGAAGTTTTAAAAAGCAAAGGCTATAACGGGATTTTTGTTATATATGACGAGTTCGGAAAATATTTGGAAAAAGGGGTGCATAATCCAACAGATTTAAATATTCAGTTTTTACAAAATTTCGCTGAATTTTGCGATCGCTCAGGGGAAAAACAATGCCATCTCATGCTTATCACCCATTTGTCCGTTTCCCAGTATGCCAGTCAGCTTCCCATCAATGTTCAGCAGGAATGGACAAAAATTGAAGGTCGTTTCCAGGAATCCGCTTTTTACGATAAAAGCGCGGATGATTATAAAATGATTTCCACTGTATTTGAAAAAAATATTTCAGAAACACAGCCTATTCTGGCTAAAAAATATAAAACCTATATTAAAAAATATCTTTCAGGATTTACAGAGGATGCTTTTGAAGGTTTTATTGATTTAAAAAATATACATTCTATTTTGCTCAACTGTTTTCCGTTACATCCTTCTGTTTTATCTCTTCTCCCTCATCTATCAAAAAAAGTGGCCCAAAACGAAAGAACTCTATACACCTTCTTAACCCGTGATGAAAATCATTCTCTAAAGAGATTTTTAGAAGGACAGTTTAAAGACCAAACCACTTTGTTAATGCCTTATGATTTATATCAATATTTTAAATTTCTGATTGGAAAAGACATTGGCATTGGCGGAACTTATAAAATTCAGTTAATGGCAGAAGAGGCTTTTAAGAAAATTCAAAAAACAGATAACACCTCAAAACAGATTATTAGCCTTATGGCACTCTGTTCTGTCATCAAAGATACCCATTTTGCCCCTTTAACGGAAAAATTTATTTCCTCCTGTTTTAATCAACTCTTTTCAAAAGACGAGATTAAAAAATCTATAAAATCCTTAAAAACTAAAAGAGTGATCTTTTTCAATAAAAATACCAAGCAATACCTTTTACAGGAAGGCACACCTGTTGATATTGATGAGGAAATTTCAAAATTAAAAAATGTCACTTTAACAGGAAGGAGCCTTGTTCAAGTCTTAAAAAGGTATTTTAAGACAGACTTCATTATTCCTAAAAAATATAATTTTGATAATGCTATTACCCGCTTTTATAAGACGGAGATTATTTCCGTTGAGGAACTAAAAGCTTTAACAAACAAGACAGTCGTTGATTTTTACAGAGAGGATGGTTGTGTTTTTTATGTGATTCCTTTTAGTCATGATGAGCTGACTTATGCAAAATCAATTATTCACAAAATACCCTCTCCTTTAACTGTTTTTGTTCTGCCAAAGAAATTTATAGAGT
>JAPOOY010000084.1 GCA_026713205.1 Bdellovibrionales bacterium | reverse complement strand
TTTTCCAGCCGTTTGTGTATAAACGCCGAACTCTTTTTTGACCCTTATATTCTTTTATAAAGGGTGTAAGTATTTTTTTCTTATGAAAAACCGGAAAACTTCAAACCGGAGGAGTATAAAAAATTTAAGGTTTACCCCGCCATATTTCCTCTAATTTATAAAAGCTCCTTATATAATCGTAAAAAATATGGATGACCCATTCATTATAATCTAAAACAATCCAACGACCTTCCTTTTCCCCCTCCACGGCTAAAGGTTGTATATTGAAAGCCTCTTGAACCCTTTTTTTAAGATGACGGCACAGCGCCTTTGTGTGTCTTGGATTAGAGCCGGATGCAATCAGCCCATCTGAAAAAGGCAAGGCTCCTGAAGGTAAATCAAAATCCTTCACCTTCAAAGACTTCTTTTTTTCCAGCTCTGTCTTGCAAAAATGAAGAAAGGCTTTCCTCTTCGGAAAATAAAACTGAGAATGTATCCCATAAAGACGATGGGTTTTTATATAATGATCCACTGTTGGCGGCACAAGATGGGCTATGGATTGACGATTTTTCAAGCGAGCTTTAATCAAAGAGGATGATATTTCCCTGTCCTTTAAAGCACAGAAAAAAACAGATTGAAATGGCTGTTTTAATAAAATTCTCCCTGAAACCCAGGATTTAATATTGGATCTTATAATGAGAGGGAGTTCTTCCTGTTTTTTCGGAAAATGATCCTTCGGGCGACTGGTAACAATAAGGTGTGTGTTTTTAAGAATACGCGGCACATTTTTCCAAAGATCAAGAGTGAAAAACTGATCCAAACCCATAATAAAAAAAAGCTCCTTAACGGGAATTTCCTTCGCTATATTTTCCACCGTGCGATAACTGTAACTGGTTCCCTTTCTTTTGATCTCCTGCCCATCCACCTCAAGAAAAACCTCAGTGGCAAAAGCCTGATGAAGCATTTCCAACCTCTGCATAGCGGAAGCCTCCGTTAAAGGAGTTGATAAGGGAGGCTGAAAGGCGGGGATAATAAGGATTTTATCCAATTGAAACCGCTCTTTAACCGTCAGAAGGCTATTGATATGACCTAAATGAAGAGGATTGAAACTTCCCCCCATTAGACCCATCTTAATCTGAGAGGGCTTTTTTGATGGCAACAGTTAACTCCCTGACTCCCTCTCCGGACTTATTAGAAAGGATGAAAATCCGAAAAGAGTTTTTGTCAATCTGATTAAGAAAGCTTCGCTCCTGTAACAAATCTATTTTTGTAAATACAATCCATCTTTTTTTTTTGCTTAAACCGGAAAATTCCTTATCTGAAAATTTTTTATCAAAAGCTTCCAGCTCCTCTTCTATTTCCTGTTTAGCAACTAAAGGATCTTGTGATGTGCTGTCAACAAAGTGGAGGAGTAACTTCGCTCTTTGAAGAGATCTGAGGAAAGATAATCCTTTTTCTATGGATTGATGGGATCCACGGGAAATTCCCGGAATATCCATAAGAAGATCTTCCGATGATAAGTCCTTTATTCTCCCATAATAAGGTCTGAGGGTGGTATAGGGATAATCAGCAACAGGAGAACGCGCCCCACTCATGGTATTGAAAAAAGTGGATTTACCCGCATTCGCATGACCTATTAAACCTACCTTAATAAGAGGTTTAAATTCCAGAATAACTCTTTTTTCCTGACCAATGACCCCTTTATGAAACTGGCGGGGAGCCTGATTGAGACTGTTTTTAAACCAAGCATTGCCGCGCCCTCCCTTGCCTCCCTTAAGAAGCACAAGGGATTGGGGTTTTTTAAAATCCATCAGTATATTAGTCTGTTCATCTCTCAGCACTGTCCCAAATGGAATGGAAATGATTCGATCCTCACCCTTTGCTCCGGTTTTGAGTCCTCCTTGACCTGATTTTCCGGATTCCGCTTTCCATCGTTTTTTCCGGTAAAAGTGACTGAAATCTTTAAGACTGTTTGTTGAAGAAAAAATTATATCTCCTCCAGCCCCCCCATCACCGCCATCCGGCCCCCCACGAGCCATCGTTCCTGTTCGGCAAAAACTGACCGCGCCGGAACCTCCTGATCCGGAAATACAAGTCAATACGATTTGATCTTTATAGTGAAACAAAAGGTCAACCTCTTATTAGATTCTTCCAATTTGAAGTTTGATATTATCCCGGAATGTAAAGAATATCCTGGATTGAAAGCCTGACACTTTAAACGAAATCGGTAAAACTCTCAGGAAAACTTATAAACGCTGACTTTGAATTTCTTTCGGTTAAAACGCTCAAATTTCACATGTCCGGGAATACGGGAGTAAATAGTGAAATCTTTTCCCAACCCCACATTTCTGCCAGGAAGAAAAACAGATCCTCTTTGCCGGACAATAATAGATCCTGCTGTTACCGGTTGTCCCGCAAAACATTTAACTCCTAACCTTTTACTTAAACTGTCCCGACCATTTTTTGAACTGCCTGAAGCTTTTTTGGATGCCATTATTCCCCCTTTTCCTGAGCTTTACTCACAGAAGGTTTTTTCACAGAATCCTTTGATTGAGCTGTTTTTTGAGCTTTAGGTCGTGAAACTGGTTTTTTATCTGCGGTTTTTGTGGTTTTTAATGAAGTCTTCGTTCCTGCGCTCTTCTTTTTATCATCGGCTTTCGCCTTTGCCGGAGGAGGGGAAGTCTTTTTTGGTTTTTTGGCCTGTGAACTTTCTTTAACGGGAGCCTTCACTTTGTCAGAGGCCGTTTTCTGCGCTTTGTCTTTTTCAACAGCTTTTTCCTTTAAATTCTTAGCTTTGGAGGCTTCTTCCGCCTCCCCTGTGATCTTCTTTTTGGAGGCCCCTTTTTTTAACTTCTCCAGGGATAAAACCTTCCCGGATGGAAGTTTTATCTCTATTATCCGCAATTCAGTAAAAGCCTGCCGATGTCCCCGGGTCTTTCTGTACCCCTTTCTTCGTTTCTTCTTAAAAACAAGAGTTTTCTTGCTTAATCCATGACGCAAAACTTTAGCTGTAACAGATGTTTTTTTCAGTTCTTCCGAACCAATAAGAAAATGAACCCCTTCCTCCACTGCCACAGGTTGAAGTTGTAAGGTTGCCTGGGGATTTTCTCCAGCCAAATAGGGAACGCGGATCAAATCTCCGGAAGAAACTTTAAATTGCTTGTTACCGGAACAAACTATAGCAAACATAATATATCCTAACTTGTCCAGGGAATGTGACACAGAATCTCTAAAAGAGTCAATGGCTTTTTATTAAATGAACAACTCAAACCGCCGGAAAAAGCTTTTCCTGTCGATCGAGCCGATCCAATTTGAAAAGCCCTGGCAAACTGTAACTTAAGCGCTAAGGCGCGCTTTTCGGGAGTAATTAACAGGAACCAAAGGAAGCTTGATCTTCGCCTGAGTTCCTTTTTGAAAAATGCTGTTTAAGGAAATGGACCCACCGTGGGATTTAACAATTTTAAAAGCCAGAGCCAAACCCATCCCCCGAATACCTAATCGTTTACTGAATAAAGGTTCAAAAGCCTGACGGATATCCTCCTTTTCCATTCCCTGTCCATTGTCTGAAATCTCCAAAACCAGCCAGTCTTTTTCATCATAATTAACCACTGTTATCGTTGGGTGATTTTGTATTTTTAAAGCTTGAAAGGCATTAATTAAAATATGCTTCAAGGCTGCTTTTAAATGATCTGCGGATCCTTTGATCCATCCTGAAGAACGAAGCTCCAACCTCTCCTTTAAATCTTTTGGTCGTTCAGAATGGGAAAAGAGTTCTTCAAGGGTTTCTTGAATGAGTTTATTAAAATCCAAAGCCTTCAAAGTTAATTTCTCCGGCTCGGCAAATTCAATAAAATCATCTACAAATTTTTGAAATTGTTTTAACTGCCTTTCATACTGCTTTAATTGTGTTTTATCAAGATGAGCTGAGCCTTTTTCATTTTCTGCTTTAGGTGATTTTTTTGTTTCTTCCCGTGAAACAGCTTCTTCAGACAACCCCCGCAAAAGAGAATTCAAAATCGGTTTTATCTTGCGAGAGAGATTTAATGCCGGTTCTAAACGAGAAGGAGGACGGTCGGCTTGATCCGGATCAAAAAAGCTCCTCTCTTTTAAAGCGGCAATTCGGCCATAAAATTCTTTTACAAGACTTCCTGTTAAGCCTCCTACCAAAAAATTAACAGCCAAAGAAAAATTTATTAAAATTATCAGCGCCTCCCTATTATCACTTACCAATTCCCCCTGCCAAAGAAGAGCTGCAAAAATCACACAGGATGTCCATAAAGCAAAGCAAGCCAAACTCCACCAGCTCCCATAGAGCCTGAAAGCAAAAAAGAGAAACAAGGAAATTAAAAGAGCAGGGTATAGACCTCCCAAGCCAAGAAAGAACACCAAACACAATAAACCGAGAGAATCCAAAAAGAATAAGCTCCCGGTTAGAATTCTCTTCTGGTGATATTTGGAATCCAAAGAGAGATATATCCCATTCACTAAAAAGATGCAGGAATAAACTAAGTAAAGGGATCCGGACAAAAAGAGATTTACAAAATCGTGGAATACAAATTGATAAACCAGAAGTCCCGCTAAAACAATAAAGTGGGAAAACGCCCGGGTTACAATTAAACCGCCCACAACCGGAGACATCAAAGAAGACATTGTCATGAACTTAAATCCTTTAAAGAAAAACCACAAACCCCATCTCTTTTTCTTTTAACCAATGGTTTGGGAACTTTACAGGCTGACAAATTTTTTAACTCTTCCAGGTAATAACCAGATCCCACTGCAAAACATTAATCAGTGGTTAAAGCGCTTCCCCCATTTTAAATATAGGCAGATAAAGAGCAAGAATAAGAGTTCCAATAATGGCTCCCAGAACTGTTATCATAACAGGCTCTATCATTTTAACCAGGCCGGAAACAAGAGCATCCACTTCCTTTTCATAAAAGTCCGCCAATTTTTTATATGTTTCACTCAATTTTCCACTTTCTTCTCCAATGGAGGTCATCCCCACCATCATTTGAGGAAACACTTTACTCATTCCAAGCCCCTTACCAAAGCTTTTTCCTGTGGAAACAGCTTTCCGAGCCACACGAAGACCTTCTTTGACTTTTTTAACGGAAACCAGCTTCCGCCCCACATCCAGGGCTTCTAAAAAATTTACACCTGAACGAAGAAGAGTCTCAAAAGAACGACAAAAACGAGCCAAGTCCCCCTTGTATTGAAGACCCCCTAATACAGGAAGCGCACTAATAATGCCTGAAGCTGTTTGCTTTCCCTGATCTGTTTGTAAATATTGTTTAATAAACACAGGAATCCCAATTAAGCCCGCCAGAAAAAGATACCATTTGTTCCTTATCAAATGACTGAGATCCACAAGGCTTTGAGTAAGAGCGGGAAGCTGGCCGCCGGAACCTGCATAAAGAGTTTCAAATGTTGGGACAACAAAGACAATGATCCCTCCCGTAATACACACAGAAATAAACAAAACAATTGCTATATATATCATCGGGGATTTAACTTTGGATTTAATAGCCTCTATTTTCTCCATATAATTAGCAAGATCAGTGAGCACCTGATCCATCAATCCCGTTTCTTCAGAACAGGCAATCATATTGACATAAAAAGCGCTGAAAATATGAGGGTATCCCTTTAAAGCGCGGGAGAAAGAAGAACCGGCTTCCAATTTTCCTCTTATTTGCAGGAGGCTTCTTTTAAAATGAGGGCTGCTTCCAGACATTGATGTGGAAAGCATATCCAAGGCTTGCAGGAGTGACACCCCGGAACTAAGTAAAAAAGATAATTGCCGTGTCATCTGCATCAATTCCTTGTTTTTGACCCGTTTCACCCCACTTTGGAAGGGCAAAAGAGGCTTCTCCACAACATAAACAGGATCCAGGTTTTTGGATTTCAGATATTGGTTAACCATAGATACGGAACGCGCCTTCAAGGTGCCCTTAAGAAGTTCTCCTCCTTTTTCCGCATGATATATATAGACTGGCATAGGTTCCTCTTTAGGCCACTGATCGGGTCTTTCTGTTTAACAGCTTATAAAGCTCATCTCTTTCAGGAGCAATAGAATAAGCCGTTTTCAAACTAATATCTCCATTTTTAACCGCCTCCGCCAGAGAATGATTCATGGTTCTCATTCCCCGTTCCTGATTTGTCTGTATCACATTATAAATCTGGTATATCTTCCCCTCTCGGATTAAGTTACGAATGGCCGGATTGGCAAACATGATTTCCGTCATTGCCACCCGTCCCCCTTTTAAGGAAATGGCCAGCCTTTGAGAAACAATAGCCTGAAGTATTGTACTCAATTGATCCCGTACCAGCCCCTGATCCCCCTCACCAAAAAGACCTAATATTCTGTCAATACTTTTAGCCGCTGTATTTGTATGAAGTGTGGAAAATACCAAGTGACCTGTTTCCGCCAGCTTTAAAACCGCTTCCGCCGTTTCCCTGTCCCGTATCTCACCCACAAGACAGATATCCGGGTCCGCCCTCATGGCATTTTTGAGGCCATCTGCAAAGCTAACACAATCCAAGCCCACCTCTCTTTGATTCACGATACTTTTTTTATGCTGATACATAATCTCTATGGGGTCTTCAATTGTTAAAATATGACCTCTTCGGTCCTCGTTAATCGCATCAATACAAGAGGCTAAAGTGGTGGTTTTTCCCGAACCTGTGGGGCCTGTAACCAGCACCAAACCAAAGGGATAATTTATCACTTCATGAATAACTTCCGGCAATCCTAACTCTGATAATTTGGGAATGGTGTTGCTTAACACCCGGAAAACGCCTGCAACAGAAGCTTTTTGAAACATTAAGGCGCCTCGGAAACGAGTCATGCCCTTTACAAAAAAACTGAAATCCAAACATCTTTTATTTTCAAATATGGCTTTTTGTTCATTGGAAATTAAAGAATAGCAAAGTTCTTTCACTTGAGTGGGTTTCAAAGGAGGCGCATTCACTTTAATCATTTCACCATTCACCCTTAAAACGGGAGGGCTATTAGCTGTCAGATGTATATCTGATGCTCCTTTTTCAAGAGCCAACTTAAAAACTTGAATAATAGAAATCATACCCCGTCATCTCCTAAAGTTCCTCTTATCACCTCATCAATGGAAACCAGTCCTGCCTGAAGTTTCAACAGAGCGCTTTGACGAAGTGTTTTCAGCCCATCTTTTTGAATAGCAACGGATTTCAGCTCTAACTGAGAGACTCCCGCGAAAAGACATTTTTTTATATTGCCGGTAATGGGAAGCATCTCGTAAATAGCCACACGACCTTTATAACCGAGTCCATCACAGTCCTTACATCCTTTCCCTTTTTCATAGACTTTTCCGCTATACAAATCTAAATCTTCCTCTGAAACTCCCGCCTCCATCAGAATTTGATCTGTAATTTCCGCTTTTTGCCGACAACGAACGCAAACCCGCCGCAAAAGCCTTTGAGCAATAATAAGGGAGGTATTCTCCGCGACACTATAAGAAGGCACACCCATATTTAAAAGACGGCCCACCGTGGAAACAGTATCATTTGTATGTAGTGTGCTTAAAACCATGTGTCCTGTGGCTGAAGCTTTATACGCAATCTCCGCCGTTTCCAAATCACGAATCTCACCCACAAGTATTACATCCGGATCCTGTCTTAAAAAGGATCTCAAAGCCGCTGAGAAATCCAACCCCACCTTATGATTAACCTGAATTTGATTGATTCCATGAATCCGAAATTCCACCGGATCTTCCACGGTGGAGATATTACAATCCGGAGTATTGACCTTCACAAGGCCGGAATAAATAGTGGTGGTTTTTCCTGAACCTGTGGGACCCGTCATAAGAACCATTCCCTGAGGCTGATGAAGCGTGTCCAAAAATAATTTCTTTTGTTCCTCCTCCATGCCTAAAGAGGAAATTCCCTTCTTCACCGCAGAATCATCCAGAATTCTTAAAACTATTTTCTCGCCGCTAACCGTCGGCAAGGTGCTGACTCGCATATTAATTTCCTTTTTTTCAAAAAAAACCTTTAATCTGGCATCCTGCGGCTTCCGTTTTTCACTAATATCCATATTACTGATAACTTTTACACGGGAAATAAGCGCTCCAGCTGTTTCTTTTGGCAAAACATGTTTTTCATGGAGAAGCCCATCCACACGATAACGAATCCGAATTGTTTTTTCATAAGGCTCAATATGTATATCAGAGGCTCCAAGATAAACCGCATCGGAAAAAACCAAATTAACAAAAACAATAACAGGATCACTTTTTTTCTGCTTTTTATTTAAATCTATAACATTGTCATCCTGAGCCTCCACAGACATCACCATATCTAAATCATAAAACAAACTGTCCACTTCTTTTTGCCGGTCAAAATATTTATTGAACATTTTTTTTATAGCGCCCTTAGTGGCAACAACCGGCTGGATTTTTAAATCCGTCATAAGGGAAAGCGTATCTCTAATGTGCATATCTGAGGGATCCGCAAAAGCAACCACTAGAGTTTTTTCCATTTTAATAAGAGGGATGATAGTGTATTTTTCGCAGGTTTTACGAGAAATGATTTTCAAAACATCTTCTGAAATTTGATAATCCACCAAATTTTCAATAAACTCTACTTCATACTCTTTTGAAAAGGCTCTGGCTATTTCCTCTTCACTGGTAAAACCCTTTTCCAGCATAATATCCATTATTTCATCAGAGCCAAGCAACCCTTCCTTGTTCTTTAGATTTTTCACCATTTTGTGAATGTTTTCTTTATAGGAATTCATTTTTCCCGATTCTTTCGGGACAACCGCCAAGGCTGCTTTTTCCTTGGAGTTTTTTTGCTTTTTAGCTGTTTCAGACATATACTGAACCTATCGGTTCAGCCGGACAAATTATTAAGGGCGACCTTCACATCTCTCCGGATTTGTCTCTGTAAATCAATAGAACTCTTAAAAGCCCTCTCTTCCCGAATAAAAGAATGTATTTCCACCCGCAATGTTCGGTTATAGAGATCATCAAATAAACCCTTGATCATATGCACTTCTATCGTCATCTTTTTTGAGCCGCCAAAGGTGGGTTTATAACCAATATTCAACACAGCAGGATGCCCTTTCCGGTCCTCCATCCAGACGCGGGCGCTATACACTCCTTTTTTCGGAAGTAATTTATCCTCCGGCAATAACAGATTCGCCGTGGGATATCCTAATTTCCTCCCACGCCCCTGACCCTTCACCACAGGAGCTATAATAAAAAAAGACCTCCTTAAAAGCTGATGAACCTCTTCCATCCGGCCCAGAGATAAAGCCTCTTTAATGCGGGAAGTGGACACCGGCCTGCCGCCCACAAGATGAACGGGGGCTTGCACAACCTGGAAGTTTTCCTCTCTTCCAAAATTTCGCAAATCAGAAATACGCCCTTCACGGTTTCGTCCAAAAGAAAAATCGTATCCCACAACAATAACTTTCGGCTGAAATTGAGGCGCGATAAAAGATTGAATAAACTCCGCGGGAGAAAGTTGAGAAAAGTTTCTGGAAAAAGATACCTTTCCAAAAAAATCCAATTGATAGGATTCTAAAATGTGCTTTAGCTCTCTTATGGAAAATAATCTTTTAAAAGGTTTATCAGGATTTAAAACCTGAAACGGATGAGGAAAAAACACATAAAGAGCTGTTTTTAGATCTTTCTCCTGAGCCTGGGCCTTCATAACAGAAATGATCTTCTGATGCCCTAAATGTATCCCGTCAAAACAGCCTAAAGAAATAACCCCTTTTTTAGGAGCTTTGACGGGGAAACTGTCTAAATTAAAAATCAAGGACTTATTATTTATATT
>JAPOOY010000256.1 GCA_026713205.1 Bdellovibrionales bacterium | reverse complement strand
TCCCCCCCCCCTTTTCTTCTGAGAGCATATTAAATAATTGAACTGAAAGACTCAATCTTTTTCCAATTTAGAGTTTTTAAAGGGTTTATGGCAGTAAAAAATTCCTGCTGTATCAATGCCCTGGCCCTTCAGGATATTTTAGAACAAAAGGAAATTCCCACCCGTGTGATGACAGCCATTGAAATGTCTGACATGGCAGAGCTTTATATTCGCCGCCGCGCCCTCCGTCATCTGGAAAAGGGTCGTGTGGTTATTTTTTCCGCCGGAACGGGAAATCCTTTTTTTTACTTAAAAAGCCTGAAGATTCAATCCAATTATTTATGTCATTTTCAGAAACAATTGCAGGCATCTTCTATTTGTTTATATTGTTCCAGATAATCTTTTACAGCTTGAATAAAATGGCTCACTTCCTGATCCATAGCCTGGCAAGGAGCGGAAGAAGAGCCTGCCGAGGAGCAACGAGGAGCCTGATTGTAAATGGTTTCCTCCATTTGGTAGGCTTTGTCCAGAAGTGTTCTATAGAGAGGGCATAAACCTTCCCTCACAGTTTGTTGATATCTGTTGTATTTTCTGAGTTTGGATTCTTTTACACCAAGTTGTCGCGCTCTTTGTTCAAACACCAAAGCTCTTGTGTCTGTGAGACATCTGTTAAGAGGGGCTTCCGCCTCCTGCAGGAGCCTTAGGTTATTTTGGGAAATTCTTTGCAGTGCTGAAGCGTTCTGTTCGGAAAGTGATTTTTTGTTATAGAGAGAAAAACCCTTATGGTAATATTCGGAGGTGTAGAGATGAGTTAATCTCAATAAGGTGTCTGGATAGGTTTTAAATGCAATTTCATTATCACAGAGGGAAGTCAGTTCATTATTGGGATAATCCGAAATCCGGGTTATTTTTTGGAGGACATCCTCATACCATTTGATACTTTCCTGGCGATTGACAGGAACAGGGCTTGCATTTGTTCCTCCCACTCTATAGTAATCTCCCAGGATTTGACCTGAAGAAACATCTCCAATAGAGGAAGCTTTTCGTAAATTCCCAAGTGCGGCACTCACTTCATTGTATCTTTGGTTTAGTTGGCATTTAGCCAAACGGCGCAAGATACTAGCCTCTATCTCTGGAGAGAGACTAGTTTGCGCTTTTGCTTTCAAATAATCATATCCACTTCGTCCTCCAATGATTTCGCACGGAGAATCGAAACCACTCCAACTTTGATGTCCCATAATAAAACAGGTTAATAATAAAACATATTTCATAATCCCCCCCTTTTCTTCTGAGAGCATATTAAATAATTGAACTGAAAGACTCAATCTTTTTCCAATTTAGAGTTCTTAAAGGGTTTATGGCAGTAAAAAATTCCTGATCTTTTCTTAAATTGTTCAGTTTTTAAACAGTTTTTGGAAAAAAATCATAAATTTTCAAGAATTAGGAAAAAACCATTTGGAAAATGAAAAAAATTCTAAAGTGAAAGCGAGTTTCTTCTGATAAAATGATTAAAGAAGTCAATCGGAGAAATGTTAATTCATGGAGGAATAATGAAAAAGGTTCTGGTTTTTATAAGTTTATATTTTTTGTCTTTATTCTGTTCGTCTGCTTTTTCCTTTGATCCGAGTAGAGCTCCAGGTGCAGGGGCGATTACTTCATCTAATGAACAATGGAAAATGGATAGAAAAGAATTTGTGGGAAAATATGACAGCCTTCTTGATAAAGTGGAAAAAGCGATTGACAGTTGTGATGGGGGGTCAAGTTGGATTGAGAATATTAAAGACTTGCAAACTCAAAATCAGTATAGCGCCTCTTTGGATAACTGTCGTCGTAACATAGATTCATACCACAAATTAGAAATTGCTGAAGCTGATCATTTGAAAGTTGACTTAGGCCCTTCATCGGCTTCTTTTGGAGGAGATTCGTGGAAAAAGCTTTTTCCTGAACATCAACAGCATATTCATAATTTTTCCAATGAGATGACACAATATATGTCTTCTGTCCCTTCTTCTCAAGGGAGTGCCGGAGCAGGAATGGGAATGGGAGGAGGAAGTTCAATCACCGCTAACAAAGGGTTTAATTTGTTGCGCAGCAGTCTTAAAGTGGGATTTGTAAAGGAAAAGGAACAGGACCCCTTCATTATTGAGAGGAAAAATATTTTAAGCCATTATGGATGCGCTCAACCAGGCTCCCTTGCAAAATGTTATAATCAAATAAAGCAGCGACACCCGGAAGAAGTTAATTGTCTGAAAAAAGTGGGATTTAAGAAATGCCGTCCCTTTTTAAAGGGGGGTTGTCAAGCAAACGATGTGTTGGCCCTTTCCTCTGAAATTTTCCAGGAAGACAAAGACGGCATGGCTTATATTT
>JAPOOY010000042.1 GCA_026713205.1 Bdellovibrionales bacterium | reverse complement strand
ATGCTCGTCCCCTTCTTTTACCTTTAGTGGAGCGTTATAACTAAAAACAGGATAATAAATTCTTGATACCTTTAGCTAATGAATCTCACGGTGTTTTCAATTTATTCTCTAAAATGTTTTTTATTCTTAAATCCATAAAAAATGGTGGATTAGTGGCTATTGATGAATTGGAATTCGGAATACATCCTCAAGCTGTTTCAAGAATCTTACATTTATTTATGGAAAATATAAATCAAAAAGGACAAATTTTGTTTACTACACATATGGCCCCAGTCTTAATGGATCTAAACAAATATCAAGTTTATTTAGTGGAAAAAAATAAATACAATGAAAGTGAAATATTCAGATTGGATCAAGTTGAAGGAGTAAGACCGGAAGATAATTTATTTAAAAAATATATGGCAGGAGCGTATGGTGGCTTTCCTGATATTGATTTTTAATACTTTTTCTTGTAATGAAACGCAGACAAAAGACATCTATTTTTATTTGTTGTGAGGGGAAAACGGAAGTAGCTTTTTTAAAATATATAAAAAGCCTATATATCGCAGGAGAGCAAAAAAGCATTCGTATAAAGAGCGCGAATGGTGGTGATATACTTAGCATGAAAAGACATACAGGAGAACAAAAGAACCATATTCATATTGATAAGGACTATATTTTATTAGATGGAGATCAAATAAAATCAAAGAATATTAATGAGGAGAATGTTTTGGTCGTCCAACCTTGTATAGAAGGGTTATTTTTAGAGATTCTTGATAGATCAAAACCACGAACAAGCAGGAAATGCAAAAAAATATTTGAAAAAAATTATTTAAACAGCAAAGATAAATTACATCATAAATCTTATCAAACAATTTTTAATAAGAACAAATTAGAAAATGCAAGGAGCAGGCTTCCATTATTGAACAAAATTTTAAAAATATTTGAAACAGAACAATAGAAGCATCTATTACGATCTGGATTGAATTTTTCTAAATCTGGCCAGCAATTTTATTTTAAACTCAATTCAGGATTCTCAAACACGATAGGGTTCATTCAGTCTTTTGAGAAAGATTTTGTTTGTCTTAGAGCTTCGTACAGAGTGATGGCCACAGCATTGGATAAATTTAAACTGCGTGTTTGATCTGACATGGGAATGGCAAGAGTTTGTTTTTTGTATTTGTTCAAAATCTCTTTTCCGAGGCCTCCTGTTTCCCGTCCGAAAACCAACACATCCCCCGGTTTGAAAGTAGCATTATAGAGAGAGTCCTGACCCTTAGTGGAAAAAAACCAAGCGCGGGAATTTTCGGGATGTTGTTTTTCCCATATTGCCCAGGAGGCGTAATACTTCCAATCCAGAAGGGGCCAGTAATCCAATCCCGCTCGTTTTAACCGAGAGGAGGAGATTTTAAATCCCAGAGGGCCAACCAGTTCCAAACGGGTTCCGGTGGCCACACAGGTTCTTCCGATGTTCCCTGTGTTAGAGGGTATTTCCGGTTCCACCAGAACAACCCGAAAGTTATTATTTTTTAAAAAATTCTTTTTCACAGGAATCCAGACGGGTCCATCCCTGAGTATTAAAGGAAAAATCCTTTTCTTCAAGAGGTGATCCGGAGAGGGGAATCATTGTAAGGGTGAGTAAGATTGTATCGTCTTTTTTTAATTCAAGAGTTTTTTTTCTGCTGGATTTTTTTAAGGACACCTTAAAGTTTTTTCCCGGTAAAACACATTGGGAGGGCTTAAGAAGAGACTGTGGAGAACAGGACCATTCCTTTGGAGTTTTATCTCTTAAAAGAAGAAAAAGATCCATTATAGATAAAGAAGGTCCCTCTGATCCTATTTTGTATTTATGATCTGAAAACCGGCAGTAGGATTTTTTAAGAGGGATTTGCAGGGTCATTTGTTGTTCTCGCGCAAGAAGTCTGAACACTGTTCCCCCTAAGGGAGTGACCACATCCGCTCTTAAATCCTTCTCCCCTTTAAGATAAACATAAGTTGTCCAGGGAATTTTTCTTTTTGGAGAGATAAGGGTGCCTTTAACTTTTAAACTTAAAGAGGGGGAGGTCCAGGGAGGAGGGAGTGTCTGACAGGAACTAAGAAACAAAATGGCATAGATAGGAAAAAGAGGACTAAATTTCAGCTTGAAGAATACGCGCCCGATTTTGGATCTTCTTTCGCTTTTTTTCATTGGTTTCCAGTAAGGCCGCTTTCTCAAAGTAAAATCGGCTTTTTTTCAAGTCCTTGAGTTGATAGTATATCTCTCCCAGGTGACTGGCAATATAACTGGACTGATTATTCAAAGAATAAGCTTGGTTGAGATACTTTAAGGCCGGTTCAAAATCTTCCTTTTGAAAAAGCGTCCGTCCCAAGGTGTCCAGAGAGGAGATGGAATTCGGGTGAAAAGACAAAGCTTTCCGTGCTAAAACTTCCGCTCGATTCAAGTTATGGTTCTTTTTGATATAAAGGCTGGTTAGAAAATGGAGAGTTTCTCCATCTTTAGGATAGTGAATCAGTATTTGCTCCATATCTTTTATGGCTTTTTGAAATTTTCCCACACGACTAAAGTAAAGACCTCTTAAAAATAAAAGGTCTCTATTTTGAGGAAAATATTTTAAACCGTCCGTTAACGCTCTTAAGGTTTTTTTCTTCTGTTGCTGTTTCCATAGAAGATGGGAGTATAATAACAAAGCACGGGGAGTATTTTGAGATTTAAAAATGATAGGTTTTAATAGAGTGAGAGCTTTAGAATTCTGTCCTTGATTCTGTAAGATATGCGCCTGTCTTATTCGGGCCGAAACAAAATAAGCGCTTTTAAGGGTAATGTTGTTATATTCCTTGAGAGCTTTGGAAAATTTCCTCTGTTTTTCATACACTGTTCCCAGGATATAACGGGAGTGATTTGTCAGAGGGGAAGGACGGATAAGAAGATCTTTTAAAAGAGGGATGGCTTGCTCATATTCCTTTTGCTCAATGAGTAAGGCGGCCAAATAAAAAAACCGATTTGAATCCAAAGCGCCCCACTCCTTAAGTTTGAGGAGTTGAGTGCGGACTTTGGATTTCTCATTTAAAATTGTAAAAAGATCCACTAAGGCCTGTGTCGCCGGAATAGAGTTATGCCCTCTTTGCTGGTAATCTTGTAAAATATTTATTGCCAAATGAGGCTGTCCAAATTGTGTATATAGCCAGGCCAGTTTTAAGGCCAGCTCTTCCCGTTCCGGTTTGAAAAATTTTGCCTGTGCCAGTCGTTTCTTTTGCTGTTGTGGAAGATTCAAATGATTATAAATGGATATTTCAGCCAGTAAAATTTCCACTTTCTGATCCTCTTCAGTTACTGTTCTTTCTGCTGTTTTTATGGCTTTCAGCGCCTGAGGCCATTTTTGATCCTTCATTAGAAGAAGCGCGTATTGAAACAATACGGAAAAGTTATCCGGGTGTTCCCTTAATAAGGCTTTATAATGTTTGAGAGCTTCCCGGGTTAAGTCATTAAAGGCATAAATTTCAATTAAGCGGCTGCGAATAGAATTAAGATGAGGTTTTTTTTTCAAAAGCGATTCATATTGTACGGTGGCTTCAGCCCATAAACCGGATGTTGTATAATGCTCAGCCAGTTTCTGCTTCAAATAAATAGATTTCGGGTTATATAAAATGGCTCGTTTTAAAAAATGAATCCCCTCATCCTCTTGTCCATTGGAAAAAGCCCTTTCCCCTTTAAGGTAAAAGCTGTCTGCCTGAACTTGCAAATGAGACGAATCTAATAGCAACTTTTTTTGTTTCGGTAAAAGACCTGATCTCTGAAAAAAATTTGAGACTTTGAATTTTTCAGTATTCTGTTTTATGGATTCTATTTTTTGAGAAGAGTTAATTTTTGTAGTTTCAGAGTTTTTTGCTATTGTTTCCCATGAAATGAAAAGACAACAGGCAAAACCATAGAGAGCTGGGAGCCAATTTAAAGAGAAAAGGAAGTTTTTTTCAGTGTTTTTTTCCTGATGAAGCATATTTTTCTTTTCGGAAAAATGAGATAAAAAATTTAGAGTGTTTATCTGAAAACACTAAAAATTGGACATAAGCCTTACTTTTCTTTTAAAGGGATTGTTCAGATGAACGACAAAAAAATAGGATAAGGCATGGCTGTTTCTATTAGGCAGAACATTCGGAGGGCGCTTAAAGAATCCCGTAAGATTCCTTTAAAGGATTTACGGCATCTGTCCAGCGTGGATACCGCCTCTTTGCTTATGGAACTCCCTGAAACGGAAGCTCGCTGCTTGTTTGAAGAGTTGATTCAGGCAAATTTAGCTTCTTCCGCTCTTTCTGAAATACCGGAACCTCATTTAAAGGATTTTTTGCAAACCCTTCCGGAAAGAAATCTCATTT
>JAPOOY010000079.1 GCA_026713205.1 Bdellovibrionales bacterium | reverse complement strand
TGACTGGAAACTTTTTTGGTCATATCCAAATCAGAAGACACCCATAAAACATTATTATCCTTATTAAGGATGGCTGTGTAACCTTCTTTTGCGGCAACCTGACCAATCACAGTTTGCAGCTTTTGAACGATAGGATTCATCAATTTGTTTTCCAACTGCTGTAAAGCGGCCTTTTTTTCCTCCGCCTTTTTTTGGGATTCAAGCACTTGTTGTTGAAACTTCTGAACCCGTTGAGCCCGCTTTTGCTCAGATAAAAGAGGAATCTCTTCTTCCAGCTTGGCCCTCTCTTTTGTCAACCGGGCTTCAAGGGCTGAAATTTCTTTCTTAACTTTTTCTAAATCTTTTTGAAGCTTGTTTTGCGCTCTCCGGCCCTGACGGGTGCTTTGAATAGCCGCCTTCATGTCCACATAACCGGTTTTGGCAAAGCAAACCGGGCTAAATAAGCTGGCTAAAAAAATAAAAATCCAAAATTTCATATCCCCCTCCTTTTAAAAAGGCCTTTTTAGCCTAAGCTGTCATCCTACTTGGTCCTTTCCCCGATTTCAACACCATTTATAAACCTCCTCCGGTTTGAAATTTCATGAACCAAATTTAGAATAAAACTACAGGGCATTTTTAGAAAGTCTCTCTATTTTTGAATGCTTTCTGCCAGGATGGCAGAATTCCAGCAGGCCAGGATGGCCTGCCTGAAAAAATAGAGAGACTTTCTAAAAATGCCCGACGGCCTTGGTTTAAATTTAGGTTCATGAAATTTCAAACCCGACGGGATAACGACTCCACCAGCCTTAAAAAACAAGGATCAAAATCCTGTTCCCATCATCAATTGAAACTCCATTTCCTGTTCTTCATACTTTTTATGAAATTTAAGAGGAAACCCCCAATCCAGCCGAACAGGACCCAATAAAGGGACTTGAACCTGTACACCAAAGCCCACATCCGCCCGTAAACCAAATCCTTCCTCCGGCCCCTTATTAAAATTAAATGTTAAAGAATCATTGGCTTCCCCCATATCAAAAAATACAAGTCCATCCAGGTAGGAGTTTTTCAGCAAAGGAATCCTCAACTCTAAATTGTAATAAAACATCCGGGTTCCGCCATAAGGCCTCCAGGCAAAGGTCTCTTTATTGTTAAGATTCTTCCTTAAAGCATAATCCTCAGCTTTTTTGGAATATTTTCGTTTCCCCACGCTATACGCTCTAAAACCTTTTAAGCTGCCAGGGCCACCCAATAAAAATAATTCTGTAAAGGGAACCTGTTTATTTTTATTGTTGGATGCCACCAACCCAAAACTCAAACTATTTTTTAAAATTAAATTCCAAAAAAGAGTTTGATAATGATGAACGACAAAGAGAGCTTTGGTGTAATCAAAATCTCCAAGAAGGCCGGAATATTCCAATGAAAGGGAAGCGTAATATCCACCCGAAGGCCGAAACCGATCATTTCTCTTATCATGCTGAAAAATACCCTTGATAGAACTGTTAAAGCCGCTAGCCTGCTCCGGGGGAAAAATATCATCCCAAAAAGTTTCCTTGTACCCCTCTAATAATTTAGGGTCCGGTTTGCCAAAGAGAAATTCATACACCTTTTTCACTCCCGGAAGATCTCTGATAAAAAACGCAAACCCATCCCCAACTTTCTGCCATTTAAATGTGGATTTTAAAAACACAGACGAGGTATCGGAAAAGCTTCTGCCCAGAGAGATAGATGCTCCTGTATTTAGTTGAGAGTAGGAAAGACCCTGAACTGTTGGCAGAAAAGTTCCCCCTATAGGGGAACCAATGCTATCACGCCCTACATTAAATACATCCACCCCCAAACTCCACTCACTACCCCTTAGCCAGGGATTCGTATAGTGAAAGTTAAGCAGCTCTTGAAACTGACCTAAATCCAACTGAATGGTAAAGGAATGTCCAAATCCCTGGAAATTATCTGTTTTTAAGTTCCCTTTGGCCAACCAGCGGGTCTGGCTGTTATATCCCGCCGCCAGGGAAAATTCCCCCATATTTTCCCTTTCCGTTAATTTGACATGAATGTCCGCCACTTTTTGAGTTCTCTTCTTAACCTGTAAATCCGCCTTCTCAAAAAACCCAAGCCTTTGAATCAAGGCCGCCGCTCGCTTTTTTTCATTTTCACTATAAATATCTCCTTCCTTCATCTTAAATTGTCGTAAAATCACTGTGTCCCTGGTTTTATAGTTACCTGAAATCTCAATACGCCCAAGACGATATAAATTCTCCTTATCCGCTTTCAGCAAGATATGAACTTTATTCTCCTCTATAGTGTCCGGAAAAATTTGAGGATCAACCTGAGCAAAAGCGTAACCTTTATTCTTATAAAGATCCGTGATGTACTGAATATCCCGCCGCAAAGATTCCATGGAAAAATACTTTTGGTTTTTGCCCAAAGTGATTCGATCTCTTACCATCTCTGAAGTTATGGGAGGGGGGCCTTGAAATTTTACCTCTCCCACTTTAAAACGCGGTCCTTCTGTAATAGATAAACTGATGTGAACCCCTTTTTGATCGGGAGTTATGGAAATTTCCGGTTTTTCCAACCGAACCTGAAGGTAACCTTTATCTCTGTAAAGAAATTCAATAACCTGCCTGTCCCTATCTAAAAGCTCTGGATTATAAACACCGGAAACGCCAAAAAAACTAAGTAAACTCTGCTCTTGCGTCATAAGGTATTGCTTCAGGAAAGAAGTGGAAAGATTCCTGTTCCCGATAAATTGAATCTTTTTAACCAAGGCCCTTTTGTTTTCCTTAATCCGAATAACCAATTTCACACCTTTTGTTTTTTGAAGGGGAATTGTTTGATAGGACAAAGTTATAAAAAAGTAACCTTTTTCCTGATATTTTTTCCTAATAGCGGCGAAGGTTTCCTCCAATCCTTTAAAGTTTAGAAAATGAAACTCTTTAAGAGTCAGAATTTCCTTTAAACTTTCTTCCGTTAAATTTTTATTTCCCTTAAATTCAATAGAATGTATGACCGATCTTTCTTTTAGAGCGTAAATCACATTGATTTTAGATTTCGCCACGGGAATGGTATGAACCTCAATCTCATCAAAAAATCCCAGGGAAAAAAGCCGCCGAACATCCTCCCGAACCTTGGAAGCCTTGTAGAGCTGTTCGGATTTTAGCTGGATATGGTCTTGAATCAGGGAGGTCTCAATCAATTGATTGCCTTTGACAATAATACGATGGATTCGCTGAGCCTGTGCTGTTAACCACCCTATTTTTACCATTATTATCAAGGTTTTTTTAAGTATACGGGTGTTCTTGAATT
>JAPOOY010000043.1 GCA_026713205.1 Bdellovibrionales bacterium | reverse complement strand
ATTATCATAACCCAGAAGAAACATCATATCACTCCACAATCCTCCCCAAAGATTAAAGGATTTTTTATCAACAAAATTAAATTTTAATCCAACACCGCCAATAAGATAATTCATATCCAGAAGACACTCGCCCCGATCACATAGGGAGTCCTGAACGCTCACGGAAAATGTCCTATATCCCCCATGAACATTCCATCTGATAGAATCATTCATGGAGCCTTCCACAAAAGCCTGCCCATCAAAACCCATACCTGTTGGAAGAAGCTCAATACTATCATATTGCAGTTTCATAAAACCCAAAGAGGGAGCCACAGCGCCTCCGATAACGAGATTAACATCAAAGTCCGAATCAGCAGCTGCACCATCAGAAGACACTTTTTTAAGAAAATCAGGATTATAGTAGTCTTCCTGAGGCGGAGAGGCGGAACTCTCATCTATCATATACTGTTCGTTTTGTGTCTCTTGCTCATAATTTGCTTCTTCCTGAATGGCTTCATTCGCATTAGACACATACCGGGAAGGAACTCTTCTCTTTCGTTTTCGTTTGATTCGGCTCACAGGGTCCCATCTCTTATTTTTTCTGGCACTGGCCAATTTGCGTATGGATCGTCTCTTCTTTAAAAGAGCCTGCTTTCTGTTGTTTGATTTTTGTAGTTTTCCTTTGGCAACCCTACGACTAACAGGTTCTAAGGCCCAATTTTTACCCATTTTTCCTGATTTTAAAACTCCAATAGCTTTCTTCTTATTTTTACTTAATCGCTTGATTTGCACCAATCCACGAGTTTTTCCATTCCAATCCAAAACTTCAAAGTAAGCTCCAGGCTTTGTCTGTAAACCTTCTAAATGCAGAAGAGCCTGTCGATTCTTTTTTTTCAGAATCACAGCGCCCTGAGCGGAAAGCCCTGAAAAGAAAAGCAGAAAAGATAAAATCAGTTGAAGCACAGTTGTATCCCGTTAATTTATCGGTGACAACAAGGGGAGGTTTAAAGTTTTTTTTTAAATAATGGTCCTGATTTCTCTATAACTCTCATACAGGACACAGACTTTAATCCTGTTTTAAGGATTTTTCTCTGTCAAATTACCGTAAATCAAAAAGAATCCCAGCCAATAGTGAAGGATTCTTTTTTATGAAGAACCGGAAAATTTCAAACTGGAGGAGTATAACATTTGCCCTGTTTTAAATTTAATTCTGGAATTTTCAAATACGATCATATAAAAGCCTTGTTTTTAAAAGTCTGTTTATATATTTATTATAATCAGTGCTATGAAAGAGAAAGCGGATACTATTTTCCATGCGGCGAAGAAGGCCTTTCTGGAAGCCGAAAACAGCAAATCCCTGTATGATGCCAAAGTTCTTTACATGGGCAAAAAAGGAGAGTTTTCCCTAATCTTAAAGGAACTGAAGAATCTTCCCGCTGAAGAAAAACCAAAATGGGGACAAAAGCTCAATGAAATAAGAAAGCGCCTGGAAACCCTCTATCTTCAAAGAAAACAGGAATTGGAAGAACAGGAGCTTTCCTCTCAAGTGGAAAAGGACATCCTGGATTTAAGTCTGCCGCCTCCTGAACACCCATCAGGCTCACTTCACCCCATTACAAAAGTCATTGATGAAATCATTCACATCTTCACTCCACTGGGATGGTCCGTGCAAACAGGTCCCCTGGTGGAATCCGATTGGTATAATTTTACGGCCCTTAATATCCCTCCTTTTCACCCCAGCCGGGATTTGCAGGATACCTTTTATGTGGAAGAGGACTTTGTCCTCAGAACTCATACCAGTCCTGTTCAAATCCGCGCTCTGCAATCCTTTTCCCCTCCTTTGGCTGTTCTCGCGCCGGGACCTGTATTTCGTCATGACAGTGATATATCCCACTCTCCCATGTTTCATCAGATTGAAGGGCTTTTGGTGGATAAACATGTGTCTTTTGCAGATTTGAAGGGAACTTTGTCTTTCTTTCTAAAAAAACTTTTCGGTCCGGTGGAAATGAGATTTCGTCCCAGTTTTTTCCCCTTTACCGAACCTTCAGCAGAGTATGATATTTCCTGTTTGTTCTGTAAAAAACGAGGCTGCCCCGTATGTAAAAAATCCGGATGGATTGAAGTGGGAGGATGCGGGTTGGTTCACCCCAATGTGTTTTCCTCCGCCGGTCTGAAAGGAAATTGGGAGGGCTTTGCCTTTGGATTAGGTCTTGAGAGGCTTGCAATGCTTTTATATAACATCCCTAATATCCGTTTGCTTTTTGAAAACGATCTGCGATTTTTAAGGCAATTTGAAAATCTATAAAACAAGAGAAAGAAGACCATGAAATTTTCCATCCAATGGCTGAATGAATTTGTAGATACAAGTGATTTTCTGGAAAAACCGGAAATCCTCATGAATACCCTCACAGAAAAAGGTTTGGAAGTGGAGGGAATGGAGGACTTTCATTTCAAAAAAATCATCACGGTAAAAATTCAATCCGTTAAAAAACATCCCAATGCCGATCGTCTCACTCTCTGTCAGGTTTGGACCGGAACAGAAACCATCCCCGTCGTTTGTGGAGCAACAAACCATAAAGATGGAGACATGGGGGTCTTAGCTCTCCCCGGCGCCATTTTACCCGGAGGATCAGACCCTGTAAAAAAAGCAAAAATCCGTGGAGAGGAAAGTTATGGTTTCCTCGCCTCACACAAAGAGCTGGCCCTGTCAGGCCCCACCGATCTCTCAAATGGAATTATTATTTTGCCTCAGGACACCAAACCGGGGAAGGATTTTTCCCAATTGATCCCCGGAAGCTAGATGAGTGATATTTTAATAGATGTTAATGTGACCCCTAACCGAGCGGACTGTTTAAGCCACTTGGGGCTTGCTCGGGAAATAAGCGCTCTTTTTAAACGGCCTTTGCGAACTCCGGAAATAAAACAAAACTTCACCTCTCTTATAGAGAGATGGAAACAGGAAGAACAACAGATTTACTCTTCAAATGAGACACAAAAACAAAAATCCTCCAAAAAGGAAAACTCTCCTGTAACAAAAAAGAAAACCTCTTTAAGTGATAAGGAACTCCGTAAAAACAAACCCCTTCCATTGGAAATAAAAGACTCCAAAGCCTGCCCCCGTTACTGCGGTCAGCTTATTGAGGAAGTCACTGTGGCTCCCTCCCCTCTTCCTTTACAAAGATGTCTGGAAAGACTGGGGTTAAAATCCATAAACAACATTGTGGATATAACCAACTTTATTTTAATGGATGTGGGACAGCCCCTCCATGCTTTTGACAGAGATCAAATCTCTTCCATTTCTGTGGATTCTTCCAAAAAAGGGGAAAAGTTCATCTCCCTGGAGGATAAAGAACTTACTTTAACAGGAGAGGAACTCACCATTCGGGATAAAAAAGGAGTACTGGCTTTAGCGGGTGTCATAGGAGGAAGGGATTCGGCCATTTCCAATGAAACAATAAATATTTTTGTGGAATCGGCCTGTTTTCGTCCTGAATCCGTGCGCCATACAGCTCGCCGTTTTGGATTGCAAACGGATTCCTCCTATCGTTTCTCCCGTGGCACAGACCCTGAAGGTGTTTTATCGGCGATGAATAAAGCCTGTCTTATGATTCAAAAACTGACTGGAGGAAAAATCAACTCCAAGCCCTGTGATAAGTACCCTCAACCCTATAAACCAAAACACATTTCCATTTCCCTTTCTGAAATAAAAAGCCGTTTGGGTATGGAAATAAATTCTGAAGAATTTAAAAGCTATTTGACACATTTGAAATGTGAAATTTCCTCCCTTAAGTCCTCTCAAAATTCAGAAGAAAAAAATCTCCCGAAAACCTCTCAATCCCGCGAAAACACAACCAGCGCACTTCAATTCAAAGTCACACCTCCCTCCTTCCGTGTGGATTTGTCCATTAAAGAAGATCTGATGGAGGAACTGGCTCGCTTGAAAGGTTATGAGCATATTCCTTCAACTCCGGCTCGTCCAATGAAGTCCATAGGAGAAAATTTAAGTTCAACCTTTTCCAGGGAAATGACATTTTCCCAGAAGCTGAAAAGTCATGGCTGGCGCCAGATGATTAACTACAGTTTTTCCGATCCAAATTTTTATGCGGATTTTATGAAAGACCAACTAAAATTTTCAAAAACAGGGCTGTTTTTTGAAGAGACTTTTTCAGTTTCCAATCCCATTAGCTCCCGCCTGTCTCTTATGAAACCCCTTTTGCTTCCCGATGTATTTAAAGCCGTCGCAGGCAATGTAAGAAACAATAATAAAGAGGGGCGTTTATTTGAAATAGCTCCTGTTTTCTACAAAGAGGGAAAGTCCTATAAAGAAATCCCACACTTCAGTCTGGCCTGTTGGGGTCAACCTTTAAATTTCCGATCTCCAGCCGCCATTCCCAATGTATTTCATTTAAAATCCGCTATGGAGTTTTTATTAAAATCCTTTCGCTGGAAAGGATGGACATGGGAGACTCTTTCTGATCCTCCCTCTTTTTTTCATCCGAGCCAAACACTTTTTCTTCAGGTACAGGGCCGCCGCCTGGGGCTTATAGGCTCCATTCATCCTTCATTTGCCTTAAAACACAAGATGTCTGTCCCTATGGCTTTTGGAGAATTTAATGGAGAGGAGCTTTGGAAATGCTCTAAAAGCCCCGTGAAATTCAAGCCCTTCTCTGAGCTATCCCCTGTGGAAAGAGATCTTTGTTTTGTCATTCCTCCCTCCATTCCGGCGGGAGAGGTACAGCAATCCATTCGTAAAGCTCTGGGAAAAACAGGACAGGAAGTGACTGTTTTTGATATTTATGAGCAGGAAGGACAAAGGTCTGTATCCTTTAGAATGTTCCTCACACCGGACGAAAGGCCCTGGACAGATAAGGAATTGGAAGCCATTCAAAACAAGGTCATCCAACATATCACCCGTCATTTCCCGTCCATAAGGCTGAAATAAAATCCAAACCCCCTTTTTAGCGCTTAAGTGACTGAATTTTAAAGATTTTACTTGATAGGAAGACACTTTTGCTGAAAAATATAATAGAGGGGATTCACAAAATCCAAATGAAAGTGAGAGGTTACCTTAAGTGGCCGGTTTATTTTCTGGATCAGAGGTTAAGGGATTTCATTTTTTCTCCTCTTTGAAAAAAATTTCACAGTTTAAGAGCAATAGCTCGGAGGTCGTGAGTGACATCAAAAAAGACAATAACAAAATCTGATTTAACTGAAATTCTTTACAACAAAATCGGTTATACAAAACAATTCAGCAAGGTATTGGTCAATGATATTTTTTTTACTATACAGGATAAACTACAAAACGGACAAGGTGTCAGAATTTCCGGCTTTGGAAAATTTGTCCTGAGAGATAAAAAAAAAAGGAAGGGGCGTAATCCCCAAACAGGGGAATCTCTGATCATTAAACCACGGAGAGTTCTCACCTTTCGTCCCAGCTTGAGTATGAAAACAAAATTTAAAAGAGGCTTATGATGCTTTCCGACTCTCGCTTGCTAGAGGAAGTGCAGGCTGAGTTTGCCCTCTTGCCTGATAAAATGAATTTTAAGATTGGCGAAGCCGCCAAGCTTTTGGGAATAAAACCTCATATTCTCCGTTACTGGGAAGAGGAATTTTCGCTTTTAAAACCACGAAAGTTTACCAACAACCAAAGGCTGTACTTTAAAAAAGACATGGAGCTTTTAATTTTAATTAAAAGCCTTCTTTATCAATATAATCTATCCGTTAAAGGAGTAAGAAAACATCTTTCAAAGTATTATTACGAATTAAACCACAAGAAGTCTCAACCTCCTCAAAAAAAGCAAACCTCTGAAGCGGCACAAAAACTGAAAGACCTTATTGAAGAAATTAATGAAATTAAAAAATCTGTTCAAAGCGAAGCAAATCTAATCGACGAAAAACGGTTTTAACTCAGGAAGAACATATGTAACGGACTGCCTTCTCAAGGTATCGTGCGCTTTGGTTTCCTTAATAAAGGATTCAAAATACCGTTCCTGACTGGAATCCGTCCGAATCATTTCAGAAAAATCTCTGAGTATTTGAATTCTTTCACGAGAATGTTCACGATAAGGCCCTTCATTATAATTTAAAAAGAAAGGTTCATGATGATCCACACTTTCTAAAATCTTATCAGCAATTTCACTTCTCAAGTTTTGAGGATATATCCCGGGATGCAGCCATTCCGGAGACTGAACCAGATCAAGACCGGGAAACCGAAAAACAGCTTTAAAATCTGCTTGTCTCAACCAATCTAAAAATTCAGGAATCCTTAATACATTATAGGCCTGAAGTGTGGTGTGAATGAGTATATTAATGTGAGGGTTTTGAAAGGCCAACTCATCCAAAGCATACATATTTTTTTCCAATTGATTCCATTTTGATGGGTAACGAATATAATCATTCAATTCTCCACAAGCTTCCACTGAACAATTAACAGTTACTTTTTTGAAAGATTTCCAAAGCTTTACCATTTGATCCGGAATAACAGTGTAATTTGTATTATATCTCAGTGATATATGATCTGAATGACCTTCCTCTATAATCATTTTTAATATGGAAAAATGCTCTTTTATTAAAAACGGTTCGCCACCTGTGGTATTTATCTCTTCCACAAAGGGTAAGGCGGAACGAACAAACTGAAAAAAATCCGGAGAAGCATACCATTCGTTCTGTAGTATTTTTTTAGTCTCTTCCTCATTAAATTCCTTTCCCATCTTTTTCCAATCCCGCCCTATAATATAAGAACTCCACGGATGACACATGCGACATTTTAAATTGCATTTATTGCCCAAGGTCATATCCAGATATAAATGCTTTGGATGATCTATGGATCCATCTGAATTGGTGCTCCTTATGAGAGAATCAATAATCCGCTTATGTGTTCCATACTCATTCAAAGCGGCCTGTCTTTGGCTATGCCCTCCATGACTTTCCTGCTCAAAGCAGGAAACACAATGGGAAGGCTGTTTTCCTCTCAGCATCTGAAGACGGATTTTTTTGTATTCTTCTGAATTGAAATAAGAGTGAACATTATCAGAATTCTGCCAAAAAACCACTTCTCCCTGATTATTTTTAAGGGGAAACTCATGAGCCTTACAACATAACCGCCCACTGCCATCTGATCGGGCGCTGAGATGTATCCAAGGCAAGGGACAAAAAGTCTTTAGATTAGGCTTCACTCATGCCCCCAATAACTCTGATAATTTAGAAAACAAGGGTTTATTCTTTGCTCTTCCAACTCCCCTCTTCATTGAGGAACTGACTGAGCTCCGGCAGTGCCATTTGAAAATTCTCCCCACGCTTTTCATCAAGAATATGGGTATATTGAAAAAGCTGCCGTAAATTCTTTTTGGAGTTTTTAAATTTTGTTCTTAAGATAAGCTGTATAGATTCCAAGCATTCCCGTAAAAAAGAATCATTCCCCTGATAATTATCCAGATAATCCTGAATTTGATCTAAAGCCTGAACCCTCACATTCTGAGGCAAAACGGCAATATCCAAAAAATGAGGCCCTGTACAAAAAATGAGAGCATGACGAATTGTCGTTTCAAACTCCTTTTGTAAACCATCAACCCATTTAAGAAGTTTTGTTAAATTTAAAATATTATACACTTGAACCACAGGTGAAAAATAAACAGATACCCTCTCATTTTTATGTTTCATCACTTTTCTAATATTCTTCTCAATGACTCTCCATTTTGAAGGATAACGAATATACTCCTGAACCTTTCCATAACCATCAATGCTTAAATTAAGACACACTCCCTGAAAATCCTCAAAAGTATCCAGCAACTTATCCGGAACATGAGTGCAGTTTATATTAAAATGTAAATAAATATTTTTTGACCAATTATTTTTTTTCACATGATTCAATAAATCCCAATTGCGTTGGATCAGTGTTGGCTCACCTCCTGTAAAATAAAGCTTTTTAACTCCCGGAAGCCAGGAATAAATCTCTTCCCATATCCGGGAATCTTCATGCCAATTATGAAAAGCTTCCTTATCTGAATTAAAATAAGCCGTCTCAATCAACGGAGAAAATAATTCTCTTTTTTCATTCAGAAGCTCTTTTTGTTCCTGATAAATTTTTGAACTATTCCCGGGATTGCACATACGACATTTCAAATTACACAGATTTCCGGGACGAATATCCAGATATAAAGGTGGAGAGTCAACTTTTCCATCATTTTCCTGACTGGCTTTAACCCGCCGTATGATTTCTTTACCAAAAGGCCCCGTCAGCCACTCACGATTAAAAGTTTGCCGATAAGAAGTGCGCCCCAGGGATTCCTGATAGTAACAATGAGCACAATCCTTGATGCTTTTCCCTGAGAGCATTTTTTTTCTCACCTCTCTCATACCGTAACTATTCCACACAGCCTCCATGGAATGCTTTTCCGCAGTGTAAGATTTACCGGATTCCGTTTTTAAAGCTCCTTGAGCTATACAGCATAACTTCATGTGTGCTGTAGGCCCCACAATAAACTCCATCCAGGGATAAACACAAAAAGTGGGAGAAAAAGAAGGAACCTCTGCGGTTTGATTTGATTCACAGTCTAAAGTAGGATCAGGCATCTGTTCTAAACCTTTTTATATTATCTATTTTAAACAACCTTACGCCATATCACAACACAAATATATCAATCCGGTTTGATACTTCTACTGATCCGGTTTGAATTTTGAGATTTTTCAGACGAAAGAAAGATTACACCCTCTCTTCTCTTAATGAAGAGCTAACCTTATGTTAGCGGAAAACCGTAAAATCCAAACCGGATCGGTATAAATACTCTTTATTCCCGTGCGTTCTCAGTATTTATACCGATCGTGTTTGAAATTTCATGATCTTAAACTTAAAAAGAACCATATATTATTGTTAAGATAACCTGAAATGCACTTATGCCTCCTCTAATAATTCCGATAATTCAGGAAAGACTTTGGAAAAGTCTGTTTTCCTAATCCGATCCAAGGCCTGTACATAATCCTTAAAAACATAGAGCATATCACTTTTATCTTTAAGATTCATAAAATTCACTAAAGTTTTAAATCTCTCTGATTTTTTCCCATATTTTTGATACATTTTCTCAAATTTATCCGTAACAAGCCTTTTAACAGGAGGGGGTAATACCTGACAGGAAAGAAAATAAGGCTGTATCACAAGCTCTGTGTGGACAACAGAATCATAACATGCATGAATTTTTTTAAATTTCTTTTCTGAAAACCATTCAAGAAACTCAGGAAAATAAAAAATATTTTTCAACTGTATGGTACATAAAATCATGGGGTGAACATTGGCGGGAGATTCTCTATCAATGAAATCTAAATTTCTCTCCATCAGTTTCCAGGATGTGGGCCAGCGAATATAACGGTTTCGATCTTTCAAATCATCCAGACTGATAAACACCAAAACAGATTCAAAGTGCTTCCACTTTTCAAACAATTGAGAATCCAACGCCGTCCCGTTTGTATGATAATGGAGAGATATATGGTGAGCCTCTCCACGGTTAATACACTCTTCCAAAAACTTATGATGCTCTTTGATTAAAAGAGGCTCTCCTCCGGCAATGGTCACTCTTCTTAAATGGGGTAAATGATTATGTATATCCTGAATCACCTCATCTCTTTCATGCCAATTTTTGGAAGGGGAGTTCTTCATGAGAGATATTTGCTTCGTTATGTAATCTTTCAGTAAATCTGTTTTCGCAAATTCAAAAATTTTTCCGGCTAAGGATTCCCAGCGCACTGTTTCCTGAGGGCTGCACATATTGCACTCTAAATTACACTTATTGCCCAGGCGCAAATCCAGATAAATATACTTTCCTTTAAAAAAGCCTCTGGAGTTTGTATTTCCAATCATTTCATCAAAAGAGTAAAAGTCTTTCCAATAGTCATTGGCGCGCACTCTGTGAGAGGCCACTCCGGCCGCTTCCTCTTCGTAACATTTCTGACAAAGGGGAGAGGTCTGCCCCTTCAGCATTTTTTTCCTCAATGTCCTGATAGAGGGCGCGTTCCAGGCTTCAGAAAAAGTGGTCTGATTGAGATTTTCCGCCAAAGGCTCCCCCACACAACAGGGAGTCACAGCCCCGTAGGTGCGGGTGGCCAAATGAAGCCAGGGAAGGATGCAGAAAGTAGGAGAGGAAGAAGGGTTCTTATTTGATTGAAAGGGGTTAAACATTTTTTTGAAAATTTTCCGGTTTTTTTAACAGTCTTAATGACTATCTTAAATGAACCGAAACCATATAGCAATAAAACAAAAAAACTCAAACAATCAGGACAGCCATCCGAAAGGGTGATTATGGGTAAAAAAATATTCATGGATCCCCTCAGTTTATTCAGCCATGAGCTGAAAACTCCCATCAGTTCACTAAAACTGGCTTTGGATTTAATTAAGAAAAACCAGACTTCACCTCAAGATAAACAGGAATTGCTTCATTTAATGGATCAGGAAATCAATAGAATGATGTTTTTTATCAGTAACACCCTGGACCTGCGTCTCCTACAGGAAAAAGGGGATTTAATGAGATTTGAATGGGAATTTTGGGGGGATATCATAGAGCAATCCATAAAACCCTTTGAATTGGCCTCCCGTGAAAAAGGGATACAGTGGAAAATAGAAAACTTAAATGAGGATACGGAAGTGTTTATGGATTCTCTATGGATTAAACAAGTCCTGAATAATTTAATCTCCAATGCATTCAATCATTCCCCCAATAACTCTGTTATTATCATCTCCTCCCATGTCACCCCTTCAGGCTCTCTTAGATTATCCGTAAAGGATGAAGGAACAGGTGTGCCGCCGGAAGAAAAAAAGAGGCTTTTTGAAGCCTTCTACAAAAAACAAACTAAAACCGGAGGATTCTTTAAAAACACCGGTCTTGGATTGGCTATCGCCTATGCCATTATAAAAAAACATCAAGGTGTTATGGACCTCTTATCTTCTGAAGAAGGACAGGGGACTCTGTTTTATTTTGAACTGCCAAAAATCCGACAATCCAAAAAAACAGCCTAAGAACAACAGCTATAAAGGTTAAAAATGAGTTCGGCTTTGACACAGATGCAGTTGCAAGTCGCACTAAAGCAAATTTTTGACCCCCAGAGTCTGTTATAAAGGGGGTAAGTATTCTCTCTTATGAAGAACCGGATTTTTTCAGAAGCCAGCTATTGAACTTCAGGATGACATACCTGCAAAACAAAGTTTTCCAACCAGATATGAGCGGATAAGGGAGAAGATTTTAACATTTTTTCCGTCTCATAAATGGCTTCCAT
>JAPOOY010000166.1 GCA_026713205.1 Bdellovibrionales bacterium | reverse complement strand
TGTAGGAAGGGTTACACCCTCCATTAAGAGAAGAGAGGGGTCAAAAGTTCAAACATGCGTTTTGCCACAGAGCGACTTGCAGTCGCATCTGTGTCAAAGCCGAACTCACTTTTGACCCCTCTCTTCTCTTAATGGAGGGCTAACTTCATGTAAACGAAAAATCGTAAAACTCAAACACGATACTTTTCTCGCCATTGATGAATTAAAAAATCGGGTAAATGACCGGCAAGACCGGAGCTGTTTCCACAGCCAGAATAATCAAACCCAACAGAAAAAGCGCCAGGATTAAAGGAATAAGCCAGTATTTTTTCCTGTGTTTGATGAAATGAATAATGTCCTTTATAAACTCCAAAGCTCTCTCCTTACATATTAAAAAGGTCTCTTAAAATGATCCGGAAGTAAAGGCGAAGATTTTTTGAGCAAACTGTCTTCTTTTTCACGGGAATTTTTCTTTCTAAAAAGTCTCCAAAGTAATGCCGTGGGAGTTAAAAAAAGCCACCAGATAATATAAAGGAATATAAGTATTACTGTTTGATTCCAAACATGAACTCCCTTTATCCAGGCTCTTTTAAACGAAGAAAAAAGATTTCTTGAGTGAATTTGAAAAATTGATTTTGTTTCTGTTTTTTTCATCTGCAATAATATTCCTTCCGTTTGATTTTTGAGACTTTCATTAAATCAAAACACCTCAAAGTTCTAACCTATCTATACCGATTGCATTTGAAAATTGCGGTTTTCCACTGACATAAAGTGAGCCAAGGGTGTAATCTTTCTTTCATCCGAAAAACTGAAAATTTCAAACTGGACTTACAAAACTCCATTTAAGACACCTGTTGATTTTGTTCTTCAGAAAATTTAACCGGATTTTTTTTCTGATCCTCTTTTCTGATAAGAAATTTATCCAAAATTAAAGTGTCTATGTCTGTCTTTATAAAGCAATTCCACGCTTCTTCAGGAGAACAGACAATGGGTTCTCCCCGAACATTAAAGGAGGTGTTAATAATCCCGGGACAGCCTGTCTTTTCGTAAAAGTATTCAATGAGTTTCCGGTATCGTGGATGGGCTTCCTCTCCCACGGTTTGTATTCTGGTGGAATAATCAACATGGGTGACTGCGGGAACAGGAGAACGCACCACGGACAGTTTTTCCAATCCCTGTTTTTGGTCATTTACTTCTTCATTTTTTCTCTTCTCCGAAACAATACGGGAAACCAAGAGCATATAGGGGCTGTGGATGTTTTCAAAATAATCTCCCACTTTTTCCTCCAGAATACTAATGGCAAAGGGCCGGAAGGACTCTCTGAATTTCACCTTAAAATTTATCTTTTTTTGCATCTCTTCCCTTCGGGGATCTCCCAGGATAGAGCGACAGCCCAAAGCTCTGGGACCAAACTCCATAGCTCCCTGAAACCAACCTATCACCTGCCCTTGGATCAACCCTTCCACAACCCGCTTTATTAAATCCTCCTCTTTATAAGTTGTGTAGAATACTCCTTTTTTTTCCAAAAACTGTTTTATTACTTCTGAAGAATACTGAGGGCCAAGGCGGGCGCCTTGCATAGCATCCGGCTTTTTCACTTGGCGGGATTTTTTAAAATGCTGATGCCATAGGGAACAGGCCGCTCCCACAGCCCCTCCCGCATCTCCCGCCGCCGGAGGAATCCATACAGAGGAAAAGGGACTTTGACTTAAAATTTTTCCGTTAGCCACACAATTTAAAGCCACTCCACCGGCCAGACATAAATGATCCGCTTTAGTCTGTTCATAAAGGGAATTGGTTAATTTAAAAATGATCTCTTCCAGAATTTTTTGCGCGGAACAAGCCACATCCATATAATGAATATCAAGAGGCGCTTCCTTTTTTCTCGGTCCCTTACCTAAAAGTTTATATAATCGGGGATTGGCCATGCGAAAGCGAAAAGGATAATCAAAGTATTCTCCATTGAGAGAAAAACTTCCGTCCGATTTCACATCAATAACATTTTCTTTTAAGAGAGAAACAAATCGCGGTCTCCCATAGGGGGCCAGGCCCATGAGTTTATATTCCCCTTCATTAACCCGAAAGCCACAGTACTCCGTAAAAGTGGAATAAAACAATCCCAGAGAATGAGGGAAATCAATTTGCCAGAGTGGCTCAATCTGAGATTCCTCTCCCCTCCAGGCTGAAGTTGTGGCCCATTCCCCCACACCATCCAAACATAAAATGGCGGCGGATGAAAAAGGGCTGGGATAAAAGGCAGAGGCTGCATGAGACAAATGGTGATAGTTAAACAAAACTTCCGGCACTTCTTTCCTAGAAACGGAAAAATGCTTTTTAAACTTCTTTTTAATAAGGGAACGAACATTCAATTTTCCGCCAAGCCACAAAGGTACAGCCTCCTTAAAAGAAGAAAAACCCTTAAAGGGAGCATAAGTCATATAAGTTTCAAGCAGTCTTTCAAAAGTCAGAAAAGGTTTGTCATAATAGGCTATGCAGTCTATCCCTTTTAACAATTCCCCATAGGAGAGTTCCTTTGATTGACTGACAGAGGAAGCGCTACTTTCCAAACAAAATTTTATAGAGTGATAAGGGAAAGAGGGATCATTTTTCTTACGCGTGAATCTCTCTTCCTGAACAGCGCAAACGATATTTCCCTCTTCCAATAAGCAAGCGGCGCTATCATGATAAAAAGCGGATATTCCTAAAATTCTCATAATATCTTTTTACTATAACTGATCTGACTTAAATTTTGGAACTTCTGTTGAGATAAAAATCAGGTTCTACTCCTCTGGCTTGAATTTTACGGTTTTCACAAATGAATAAGACCACTTAGACTTTTTAGTTTATCATAAAACTGATCATTCCATAAGTTTATTAGATATATGGATATAAAGATTTTACAGCGTGTAAATATTTTTCAAGATAGCCGATAATGGGGTGGCAAAAGGGAAGCTTTTCTTTTATTAAAGAGTTTCATAAATATTCCGTCATTTTTTTATTGTGCCAGTAAGAAAACAGGGACTTTTTGAAGATTTTTAATCGGAATATTTATGGCCTCCTTAATAAGTCAACTTAAAGTATCATGAACCTACTTCTTGACCACTCCAATATAACCCCATTCATCATCAACTTTTACAGGTGCAAGCCCTTCACTAAAAACTTTTGCACCATCAAATTCTGGTTCAATAACAAACCTTCCAGTTTTATTGATATAACCCCATAGGTCACCAACTTTCACCGGTGCAAGCCCTTCATTGAAATTACCGATATTCTCAATACCATCAAAATCCAACTCAATAAACTTTTTGGTTTCCCTGCTGATATAACCCCATTTACTACCGACTTTCACCGGTGCAAGCCCTTCATTGAAAGAGCCAACAGCATCAAACCTTGGCCTAATAAAAATCTGTTTTGTTTCCTTACTGATATAACCCCAAAAATCACCCATTTTCACAGCGGCAAGCCCCTCGCTAAAAATTCTCGCATCTGCAAACCGCGGCTGAATGAAATATTTTATGTTTCTACGAAATAGCGATTTTGCTGGCGGTAATCCCTTGCCCTTCCGTTTCGGAGGAGTAATATAGGGATTTTTATCAATATAACCCCATAGGTCACCAACTTTCACCGGTGCAAGCCCTTCACTGAAATTTCTGATCAACTTGACTGGATTTTTATCTAAAAGTGATTTTGGATCTAACCGAATATCAAAGTTTCCACTTTTATTAATGTAACCAAATTTAGTTATAGAGGGATTGAAGAGAGATAATTTCAAAAATTCATTAGCAGCACAAATAACCCATTTGTGATTAGAGCGACATTTTCTTGCATGAGCAAGCCCTTCACTAAAGTTTCCAATAGCATCAAATTTTGGTTCAATAGCAAATGTCTTGGTCTTGTTGATATAACCCCAAAAATCACCCATTTTCACAGCGGCAAGTCCCCCGCTAAAAATCCTCGCATCATTATATTGTGGATGAATAAAAAAATCATTTCCGTTGATATAGCCCCAAAAGTCACCAACTTTTACTGGAGCAAGTCCTTCACTGAAAATTCCTAAATCATTAAACTGTGGTGGAATGACAAAAAAATGAGTACAGACAATTGTTTCCCCACAGTCTAAATAATTGAAGTTAGAATCAGAATCCTCATAACCGCTCCAATCAGAAGAGACCCCCCGTTTTGAAAGTTCTATGTTTTTTGCCTCTCCCTTCTCTATTAGATGGCAAGCTGTTAATAAAAAAACCGCCGGTATCAACTGATAAAAGACACATTGTAAAATCTTATTCATTTTCTTCTCCTTTATTTAGTGAAATTTTCAGCTTTTAGCTTACATGACTTTGATAAAAACTTCAAAATTGTTGGATGTCCATGATCCAAAGTAGGACAGATCATCTGCTGAAATTAATTCAGAGATAAACAGGTTGGGCAAACTAGTGCACGAAAGAAAACTGCTCCCTAAAGAATAAGGATTTTTAATTGAAAAGCTGTCTAGTTGAAATAGAAATTATAAACAAGTTATACCGATACGGTTTTAGTTTTCTGTTTTTTTATCTCAGCTTTAGAAATGACTTTCAAGGTCAAAGGGAGGTCAAAACTTCAAACATGCGTTTTGCCACAAAGCGGCTGATAGCCGCATTTGTGTCAAAGCCGAACTCACTTTTGACCTCCCTTTGACTTTGAAAGTTATGGAACAAAACCGGAAACCTCAAACACGATCAGTATAAATTTCTGAGTTATATGACTTTAAATTTCAGACAAAACTGTTTGGGGCTGTAAATAAAAATGTTCTCTACTTTTTTGACATTCAATAATTTCTTATCACCAGTTACAATGATTGAAGCTCCAGCAGTAACAGCTAGCTCTACAGGAAATGATCTTCCTTGTCTGAAAAAACAACTTCACTTATAGATATTGGTGAGATCATCAAAGATTTGTTAATCAATTTCCCTAAGATGGGCCTGATGGATTTTTGATTCTGAAGTATTTTACTTATATAAGACTTTTTGAAAACCTGACTTAGTTCCTGTTTCAATTCTGGACTTACAACAACATGAAAATGTCCAAACAGCCATGCATCAAGGATTTTTGATGGATAAGTGTCACCACTTAAAAAACCGCTTACAATGACATTTGTATCAAGAACGACGAGAGGTTTTTTTCTTGCGTTCATTCCGAACTTCCCGTTGGGCTCTTATAGCAAGTGTCATAATTTTATTACCAGAGTAGCCTTTTCTTTTTGTGTTCTGCCGAATTTTGACGAGCATTTCCAGTGCTTTTTTTTCTTCAGAGGAAACAGATTGACAGACTTTCTGAACTCCAAGACGGATTAACTCTGTCATTGACTTATTTTGAATTAAGGAAAGAGATTTTAAAGTATTTAACTCATTTTCCTCAATATAAATGGTTGTCTTCTTTAACATAATAAATACCTTTTATGCCATACTGCCATATATATGTTTTGATGTCAAATATTCTTTCTTAAATTTTGTTGTTCACAAATTGCTGTGATTTCCACAAAAAGATAATTGTTTGGTGGAGACGTTTTATTTTTACTATTGCGTCAATTCCGCGACAAAACTCGCTGTGATTTACTGAAAAATAGCGTGAAACTGAGGGAAAAGCATGGAGGGCTAATAGTTGATTTTACTGGTTTTTTCCAGTTTTGTCTCATTGTGGGGCGATTCATTTCGTCGGCCTGGTTGTGCCTACACTTATTTTTTACACTGTAACTGCTGTGGCTTCCTGAATAAAATTGATGCCATATTTTATCATTGCAAGTCGCTCTAGACCGATACCATAGGCGACAGCACGATATTTAGCTGTGTCCACCCCATACTCTTTGAGTACAGTATCTTTGATCTCGCCGGCTCCGGCAACATCTAAGAATTTTCCTTTGTCATTTTCAACGCTTATTAAGTAGCCAAGTTTAGTGAATAGGAAAGTTTTGTTTTCAATCGCCCATCCCACTGCTTTTCCCCTCTTTTATATAACCCTTAATGGAAGGATGCTTTTTTTCCAGGGAGTCCAGATATTCTTCCACACGGTTTTTTTGCTCAGGGAAATCTTTTACGGCAGACAGTAACTCCAAACCAGCGAGCCACAATCTTTTCTGTTTATGGGAAAGTTTTTCAATGAGTTTGTTTGACATTTCTTCTGTTTTTTTTATCTTAGGTAAAGTATTCAATGCCTCTATATCTCTGTAAAGTTGAAAAATCTCCAAATCCTCATTGGAAAAATTCCTTTTAGGCACAACAGAAGGCTGAAAATCATCCTCTAATCCGTAAGCTTTTTCATCCGCCGGACCGGAAAACACAGAGAGAACCCGTGTTCCCAATCCCAAATCAAAAGGACCCCAATCCGGATGAAATAACACTGTCTCTCCCTGCTGAACCCGGCAATTTTTAAAAGTGAGAAGGAGCAACTCACCCTTTTCTCTAAGGGTGCCTGCCAACTCTCCCTTAAGTGTAATATCCGAAGGAAATTTCAGTTCCGTATTTCTTCCCGGAATAAGCCCTTTTCTTCTTAACTCTTCATCCGTTAATTTCCAGGCCGGTTTTTGATCTTTTTGAATCCACTGAAGAGGAGTGCTGTAACCTTCCTGATGATATTCTTTTCCCTGTCCTGAAAGCTCCTGACCCTGAAAACATAACTGAACCGGACCTTTAAATTTAATAAATTCCACAGACTCCCCTTGAGATAAATGTTTTTCCACACAACCGGAGATTTGCAGACCGCTGTCCAACTCCACTGTGTTCACTGTTTGAGATTGAATGGCCTGCTGAACACCAAAACTCCTTCCTCTTTTCCAGGAGAGGGTTTGGGTGATTTCCTCAAGGACACTTAACAAATGTTCAAAGTCCGGTGTGACAAAAAGTTGGGGCTGAAATTTTGTTATATCATAACCGTAATTGAGACACTCCTTTGTTAAAGGCTTTATTTTTACCTTTTGACTTAAAGCCTGACGCGCTTCACTAACAGAGGAAATCAGCCCAGCCCCATAAATTTTGGGATCGTTTAAAGAGCCTTTCAATCCATACTCTGAGGTCCACCAGATAAAACGGGAAAGAAGAGACGCCTCACTGGTATAAGAAATTTCCGAGCTGATTTTCTTAAGATGATCCTCCAATTTTTTAATCTCCTCTTCCTTTGCCTCAGGATTTTCCTTTAAATCACTTAAGGCCCGAATAGCTGTGTATTGCTTCACATCTTCGTGACTCACCAAAGCCTTTTTCACAGTAGAGGCATAAGTTTTTAAAAACCTGGAAAAGACAGGATCCCTTAAAAAGGGAACATGTCCCACGGCCTCATGAACAATGTCCGGCGCGGGAGTGTAACCAATGTGCTTAATGGTTCTCAGTTCAGAAGCTACGGGCAAAATACCATGAATCTGAAAATCCATAAAAGCCCGTGGGGGGATAAACCCACTAACCACAGCCGCCCGCCAGCCAAATTTTTGGAGTTCCCGATCCATGTGATCAATATCGGGAATTTTATCATAGGTAATACCTGAAGCCTCTATTCCACGGAGACAATCTTCATGTCCTGAATTTGATAAAATTGTTCGGATTTGATTCATGATATAACGCCAAACCGCCTGATCCTCAGGGGTGTACTTTTTATAATTTTGATCCACAATATACTTTTTTAAGTGTCCGGGCATTTCCATTCAAAAAATCTCCTTAAGATTAAAGCGCCGATTTTAACAAATCTTTTTTAAAAATTATTATATACCGTCGGGGTTGAGTTTTCAGGTTTATTTTAACGATAATGTACCCTCCAGTTTGAGTTTTAAGGTTTTCCACTTAACATAAATTAGCCCTCCATTAAGAGAAGAGAGGGGGTCAAAAGTGAGTTCGGCTTTGAGCACAGAGCGGCGGGACGCCTGCTCTGTGGCAAAACGCAGGTTTGAACTTTTGACCCCCTCTCTTCTCTTAATGGAGGGTGTAATCCTTCTTTCATCTGAAAAAACTCAAAATTCAAACCGGATTTGTATAGTATAGCACTTGTTTTACTCAGAATTTAAAAATTCAACTTAAAAAAAAAGTTTGGCCATAACAATATGTTGAAAAATCTTTTGATCCTTTTGAAGAGCATAGTCAAACTGCAAACGGGGTCCAAAGAAACCCACTCCACCGGAGAAAAGAGCTTTCTTCTCCTTAAAGGACCAAAGCCCTCCCACCCGCACTGCAAAAAACTTCTGAAACAGAGTTTCTATCCCCCCCCGAATAATCCATTCCTGCTTTCGTGAAAAAGAGGCATCCACCCGTCCACTGAAAAAATGAGACCATCCCTGATAAAATCCAAAATTCAAAGTCCTTTGATTCCGGGATTCATAAACCAATATTTCAGATAAAGTCACACCCAATGTGGTTTGAGAAGTTAAAAGAAATAAGGCTCCCATATCACCATTCCAGCGGTTTTTTCCTTCCTTGTCCTTAGCCCTTCGCGCGGTAACTCCTAAAGAAAAGACGGGAGAAATTCTTGTTCCGGCGGAAGCGCTCCATCGGTTTAAAGGTTTATATTTTCCCTGAGAATACCATTCTCTCTGAAAAGTCACACTCATAGGAATCCCTGCCGATCGATCCATAAAAGAAAATAAAGCCGTCTGCCAATGGGATTTAAAACTATAAGCCAAAAGGGCTTGTTGATTTCTCGCATAACCAAGGAGAGCGGGATTTATCAAATAAGAAAAGTCCGATTTTAAAGATCCACCACCAGCGCCGCTATAGGAAAGATGAGGAAGGGAGCTATGAAAACCCGTCCTTTCAAGAGATATGGCAAATTGTGAGAATAAGAAAAATAATAATAGAGAGAGCTTTTTCATTTATGGCCTGGAGTGTTTTATACGGGAGTGTTTTGTAATTGATCCGAACTTTCTTTCCTTTGTGAAAAATTCCTGAACAGCCTGAGTGAAATGAGCTTTACTGAAATCCGGCCAAAGAGTTTTCGTGAAATGAATTTCTGAATAAGCCGCAGACCATAAATAAAAATTAGAGAGTCGCGTCTCTCCCCCTGTTCGTATAATGAGATCGGGAGGAGGAAAAACAGAGGAAGGAAATAATTGGTGTATAAAATTTTCGTCAATAGTTTTTGGACTGATTTTTCCGTTTTGAACCTCTTCCATCACCTTCTTCATACCTTGCACGATTTCCTGTCGCCCGCCATAATTTAAAGCTAAAATTAAATTCAATCCCGTATTTCCCCTGGATTGGGAAACAAGTGTTGAAAGACAATCTCTCACTTTTTCTGAAAAGAAGGTGATATCCCCTAATAAGTGAAGCCGTGCATTTAAAGCTTTTAAAAAAGAACCTTGCTCCACCAGTATTTTTTCAAATAGTTTTATCAAAAATTTCACTTCTTCCTTTGGACGACAGGCATTTTCCGTACTAAAGGCAAAAAGACTTAAAAAGGGAATCTCCATTTCAGAGCAGATTTGCACGATCTCCTTGGCCCTTCTGGCTCCCCGAATATGACCAAAAATCCGGCGGTGGCCTCTGTGACAGGCCCAGCGTCCATTGCCATCCATAATAATCGCAATATGTTTTAAAGAGTTATTAGAAGACGACTGCATTTTTCCGCTTTTATCCTTTATATCCCCTTCTAATAAAATTTCAGAAAATGAGAGGGAGGATTTCAAACCAGCTTAAAATTGCAAGCCCCTATTTGTCAAAGAGCTAAACTTCCATTGGGCTGTTTTTATAACGGTTTGAATTTTTGGATTACTCTATTGAATAAAGATGGTTCATTCATCATTGAATACAGGGTTCAAAAGTTCAGTCCTGTGTTTTGCTACAGAGCAACCTCTAATCACTCCAGTGCCGGTGTGATTTGAATTTTGAGATTCTTCAGATAAAAGAAGGATTACACCCTCCATTAAGAAAATAGATGGCTGACTTTTTTGCAAGCGGAAAATCGCAAAACTCAAACCGAAGCGTATATGTCAAATAAGCATCACTTAATTGGGATGAAAGTTTGTTGTTAAGTCCTCGTGTTTTTTTGAATTGATAGGACTTGAATGAATTTAGTTATTATGCGGCATCTTTAGGCTGCCACTCTTCTGTAAAGAACTCTGCGAATTCTTCTGTATGTATTTTGATGTCAGCGCAGGAGGGGCGATCTTTTGTGGGCTTTTCAGGGGGTATTGTGCAGTTTAGAGCGATGGAAAACATAGCGTCTTCCCGTTTTTTAATCTCCATTAAAAGAGTTTTATAATGAGGGCAAAGGGTTTCCTTCACTTTAAAGTAAAAGGCTCTGTACTCCGCTAACATATGATTAAAGTTGTCAATGTGGCTGAAGCGTCTGGCTCGTGTCATCATATTTTGTCCTTCATGGTCAGCCAGACAGCTTTCTATGTGGTTTTCCAATTTGTCTAAGATGTTTTTATTGGCTTGTTTTCGTCGGAGGGCCTTTCTCGGATCATCATAATAGGAAGGATGAGTTGTACTGTAAAATTCATATCCTTCCCTCAAGTATTTTTGAATGTAGGCTGCTATTAAGCTGGCTAGAGTGCCGGGATATATTTGTCCGATGAGTTCATCTCCAGCCATCCAATCAGTATTGGGATAGTCTGCAAAAACAGCGTTGATTTTTTGGAGTGTTTTTTCAAATTCCCAGATGGCTTCTTCCTCGTTGGCTGCGTTTGTATTTTGCCCCCATCCTCCGGTTGAAAGATAGCGCGCCAGAAGGTAGTTGGATTTAATATCTCCAAATTGGTCAGAGGCGATTCTAAAGTTTTCCAAAGCTTCCCTGGGATTCCAGTAGGATGTTCCCTCTTCCATTTGGCAGTAAGCCAGCCAAAGGTGTTTACTGGCTTTGTACCTATCAGAATAACCTTGATAGTTTTGGATTTTCCATTGAAGCTGTTGATATTCTCCTTGCCCGCCTTCACAAACAAATTCAATCCCCCAGCTATTCCATCCTATGAAGGCCAGTACGAAAAAAGTAATGTATTTCATATAACCTCCTTTATTTTGCTGTTTGTCTTATACCTGTTTTTATGGAAAAAGGCAATTGAAGGTCTAAAATACAAACTGAAGTTCAAAAAATGCACAAAAAATCCAAACGAAAGACGATTTTTTCTACCACCGTGCCCATGTAATTACAAAGATCACTCCATCACAAAACGGAAATGTACCAAAAACCATTTTTTTAGCTGTTTTTTTGAATTTCAAATGAGGACACGCCTGGATTGTTTCCAAATTTGGGTATCTTACAATGTTGTTAAGTCCTCGTGTTCTTTTGAATTGACAGGACTTGAATAAATTTAGGCTATTATGCGGCATCTTTAGGCTGCCACTCTTCTGTAAAGAATTCTGCGAATTCTTCTGTATGTATTTTGATGTCAGCGCAGGAGGGGCGATCTTTTGTGGGCTTTTCAGGGGGTATTGTGCAGTTTAGAGCGATGGAAAACATAGCGTCTTCCCGTTTTTT
>JAPOOY010000044.1 GCA_026713205.1 Bdellovibrionales bacterium | reverse complement strand
TGTTTTTTGTTTTTCATGCCAGATAACAGCTTCCGCTTTGGTATTAAAACTTTTATAAGTAATTCTCATACCTCTGACATAGACTTGTGCTTGATAAAATACTTTTCTTCTTCCATTTTTGTTTTTGTGTCGTTTGATTATTGACATGGCTTTTCCTCCTTTCGGTTAAGCCATAACTCAATACTCTTTGGACGAAACATAACTCTGCGTCCGATCCGTACAAAAGGAATGAAACGGATACAGACCCATTTGCGTATCGTCTTGGGAGCGACCCCCAGCACTTCCGCAACATTTTCTACATCTATTAAATTGTCAATGAACCCGTCTGAATTATCAGACCGACTGACAACCATCTTGCCAGCTTTTTTCAGTCTAGCTTTTCTTTTAGATTTAGACAACTGAGCAGCATTGCCACGAGTCAAAAGTCTTAACTTCTGTTCTTCCTGGTTTATATTTATTTTCATTTTACACCTCTTAAATTTAAGAAAAAACAGCCCCTCCCAAAAAGGGAGAGGCTGTCCCTGAGTTTTATTCTTCCTGTTGCTTTTCCTGCCGTTCTCTTTTAGGAACGAGCAAATAGTCTCCGGTCATGTTCTGAACATCAAGTCTCATAGAAGAGCCTTTGTCTTCATTCAAAAACACGATTCCACAGGAAACAAATTTCTTCTGTTCCTGACCTGCTTTATCCTTGTAGGTCTTAACATTAAGTACATCAAACATTTTCATATTAACCTCCTTATGGTTTGTTTGATTTTTATGCCTCGCCATGATGAAAATCTCATCTCATACGCACACCTCCTTTACCCTTCTGAAAATGAAAGCTCCGATCTTGGAAAACCAAAAGCCTCTTTTTAGCTTGGGGCAACCTGTTATTTTTTTAAGCCTCACCTTGACCTCTCAAAAAAAATTCTTTAACCTCTAAAAATGAAACAAGAGGGATACATTTCAAAAACCACACGGCTTAAAAAAACCTTTTCATCCTCATTCCCTGTCAACATCAACCACTAGAACCCAGACCATCCACCAACCCACGCACCACCAACCCATCACCTAACACTCACACCACACCGAGCCGTGACCACCCTCGCTCAACAAAGATGAGGGGGGGTGGTCACGGGTCGGTGTGGTAAAAACCCCTGTACTTTCAATGGGTTGGTGGTGCGTCCCCAAACGCCACTTAACACCACTGTTAACACCTTTATAAAAGGGAATTTCCAAGCTCCTTTCATAGCGGAAGGCCCTCCCTTTCACAAGATTTTCCCCTTAAACCCTTAAGGGATTCCATGTGCCTTTCCCATTCCAAACGGGAGGCTTCTTCTTCCTCACTGGTATTTATAAAAGGCTTAGATGGCTCCTTAAGAGAGGGAAGAGGAGCCTCCTTCCACTGAGCAAACCACCCCCTTAACTCCTCAATGCGTCTTTCAACCCACGAAATACGGACCTGCTTACGGTGTTTTGTACGCCGTCCTTTCGCTCTCCAAACCTTAAGTAAGTCCTCCTTGTGTCTTGCCTTATCAATCAAAACAGCCTGCCCAGGAGAGAGCTTTTTGAAGACATCAAACTCAATCCTCATCTCCTTTACATCCCTGATGCTCCCAACACCGGTCAGCTCTTCGTCTGTTTCAGACCCAGTGACCTGGAAGGTTCTCTTTGTAGAGGAGAAGGTTCCAGCCATTGAAGACCAAAGCTCTGCATCCTCTGGCACATCCTGACGAAAGATGATCTTGCTTGAAGTGTTACCGATAATCTGCTCTTTAAACTCAGAAGTAATAGCCTTAAGGTCTGCAAGGCCCTGACAAAAGAGATGAATCCCTATCCGGGAAGAACGAGCCATCTTAAGGAAATCTGCAAAATCCTGAGTGGCAAAGGATCCAAACTCATCCACAAAGCAGGCACAAAAATCATAATGAAAATCTCTTTGTCCAGCCTGTATCTGGTTGGATAAAACCTTTAAATCTTGCAGAATGATGCGTCCTATACGGCGGGAAATATCCCCGTAGCCGTTCACATTCATCTGAAAATAGGCAATTTTCTTGTGTTGTAATACATCTGAAAGGACAAGCTTTTCCCTTTCCTCATCCTCTTTAGGAGAGATAATGTTTGTAAAGACAGCTGAGTCAATGGAGGAGATTTGAGCGAAAACTCCGGCAAGATCAGAGGTTTTTATCTGGAAAGCGGAAGAAAGACCGGACTGGAGTCTTTCCTTATGAGGATGGTTTTTAAGTTTATCTATATCCCTTTGTAAAACTCTTAGCTTTTCCTTGCTTGAAAGAAGCTCCCTCAATCCTGAAAAAGTAACTGTCTTTCCGAGAACTTCAAAAGCATATAAAATAGCTCCCATCCAAAGAGAAGCCTGTGCTTTAAAGTATTCATGTTCAAACCGGAGGCCATCTATAAGACGAGCCTTAATCTGTTCACTTGTTCCATTTTCCAGAGGATTGTAGGCATGGGACTGTTCCGGAAAGGAAAGAGAGAAAAGGGAAAAGTCCTTTTCCCTTCCGTAGAAAGCGGCTTTGGCTCTCATTTCCTGTATATCCGTCCTTTCCCCTTTTGGATCAATGATAATGACCGGATGACCATGCTTTAAGGAATGTTCCAACAAAGTTTTAAGAAGAGTTGTTTTCCCCTGACCTGTGGCTCCTGAGACGATTGTGTGTTGAACACGGGAGCTTAAATCAAGCCAGACCGGTTCTCTTGAAACCAAGGAAATTCCAATGGGGGTTTTATTTCTCTTTTCCATTAAAGGAAAGAGTTTTTGAAATTTAATCTTTTGAGGTTTTAAATCCTGAACAGTGATCTTTTTTGTTCTGGAATGTTTTGTCCTTTGCCCTTTGGAAAGAAAATGTCTTATGACAAAAAGAAGAGCTGATAAGGCAAAAAGCTGTATCAAATGCTCTTGACTTAAAAGCTCCTCTTTTTTGTGGGCGAAAGAATAAAGCCAAAGGCATCCAACCAAGAGACTATAAAAAATAAGGGACCGAACAAAATTTTCAAGATAAGACCCAACTGTTGATCTTGACTTAACAGGCATTATGGAAAAATGAATGACAGCCCATATAGCCATAAAAACCTCTTCTAAAAAATCTTCCAGGGTTTTATCTTTTTCTTTGCTTATTGCCATTTATCTCTCCTGCTCTTTTTTAAGCCACTCCCAAAGAGGGATTTTTCCAAATGAGTAAGAAAATACAGTTTCCGGCTCTCCATAATGGGAAATACCAATACCCTCTTTATAGGCAAAGTATTCAAGGAGCCTGTCTTTCTTCTTTAAATTTCCCACCACATAAAGAACATGGCTAAAACTGGAATTGCTGTAATCAATGATTTTTAAGTCATATCGATTTTTAGATTTGATATTAAGTTCAAACTCAACAGCTAATTTAAAACTTCTTCCCTTAAAATAAAGATCAGGATAGGGTTCATGATCCCCTGATTCCAGAGTGTAACGATTTTCCTTTATCTCATTATCAAACACAGCCGGAACAAGTAAAATTTTCTCCAACTGTTCCTTTAAGGAAAAAAGAAGGATCTGATGCCTTATTTTTATCCGGCTAAGACGGATATATTCATAATTGCTTAAGTGGCTTTTTTGTAAATAAACAATCTTGCTACTTTTTTCAATAAGAGCAAGACTTCTTTCATCCAGAACTTTAAGGAGGCTTTTTTCCTTAAAATTTTCTATTGTTAAATAGCCACTATTTTTGAGCTGGTTTAATCTCCTTGAACCGGAAGCATAAGAGGGGAAAAATTTTGTTAAAATATCCTTATAAAAACAAAAATCCTGCTTTCTGATATGATTCATAATGGCCTTATCCCTCTCACTTAATCTCATTTGCTATTACCTTTAGCCTGGAGTTTTTGTTTTTGATTAGTCTTTAAAAACTGGGATAATTTTCTTCTCATGGAAGGCTCTTTAAGAGCTTCCTGTAAAAGAAAATCAACGGGAGTCTGCTCCTCAATAAATTTTTGTTTGAACTGAGGGGTTAATCCCTTGAAAAGAGAAATACACAATACATCCTGCAAATTAAATTCATCTTTCGACTTCCAACCTCTCTCCTTTAAAATTTTTAAAATGTCCTGAATGTCATTAAAGACTTCTTCATTGACTTTAAATCTTAAATTAAAATGTTTTTTCATAAATCCTCCTTATTTGATAGCCACTCTTAAAAGCTGAATATCCCTTATTTCAAGATACCTAAGTCTTCTTTTCTCCTCTTGTTTAAGAGAGGAGAGATTGCCCATTTTGTTTTGTAAATCTGTATTGATGAAATGAACCTGAGATTGAGGGATTTTGGATTCCAAAGCCAAAGTTAAAACGGAAGGAAGACTCTCAAAAAAGTTTAAGAAAAGGTCTTTTAAAAAAGCCTCCTTTAAATCCCCCTCAAGATAAAAAGGGAAACTTTGAATAGCTCTAATTTCTCCATTAAAAACAATTTCATCAAAGAAAACCAAAGCCCTATCAGTATTTTTTATTGCCTTGATTTTTCCTGAAACAATCCCGGAAAAAGGACTGATCACAATACCATAAACCGGAAACTCCTCATTGAAAGAGGCTATCACCGGATAAGGGATATTTACCCTTAAAACAGTTCCTGGTTTTAAATGAGACTTGGGTTTTTCATTATAAACCACAAACTCTTTATTAAAGGTGAAGGAGTGTCTTTTAAATCTTGGAGGAAAAGGCTTTCTTCTTT
>JAPOOY010000064.1 GCA_026713205.1 Bdellovibrionales bacterium | reverse complement strand
CTATAATCGCCGATCTCAATCAGTTGTTAAAACTTGTTGATGGTTTTGAGTCGCCTGATCCCATCATAAAAGAAACTATGGAAAAGGAAAATAATTTTCTGGAAGATATCATCTCCCAAATCAAGATCATAGGTTTTCGGTTTTCCAGATGGGCTCTCATTGACGGGAAAGATTATCAGGGAGCTTTTTATTCCTGGCAAAGAAAGACAAGGAAATTCACAGAGACTTATGCCGGCGCAGAAGAGCTATTGGGAGATATGTATGATAAAAACCAAAGCATTGAGCAGCTTCAGGAACAGAAGGAACAGGGACTTGAAAAATTGAAAGCGGCATTGAGTATTGATTTTCCTGAAACGGAGTTGGGAAAAATATTAAATTCAGGGCGATCCGGTCAGCCTCAAATAGACGATTACAATAAAAAGAGAGAGGCCGTTAAATTAAAATACTTCAGTCTTATTAAACCCCGCCTGGAATTTTTTAATTATGATACGGACTGGTTGAAGATAAACGAAGAGGGATACATGAAATTTCTCTGCCCTTATTTGGAAAAGGAAGACATTGTGGAAGAGGTATGGAAGCAACAACTTCAAACTGGAAAAAAAGGATGGATTGAGTGGTGCGAGAAGCCTGGTCAGGTCACGGTGCATATTCCGTCTTTAGTTTATCAAACTCTTCCCATTTTAACGGCTCGGTTAAAAGAGAGATATTCTGAAAGTTTTCAAGTTTCTTATAATAGGAAGGATCTTTTAAAAAGTTACCTCAGTAGTATGCCGGATGAGATATTTGTCAATGTTCATAGTAGAAACAAATCAGGGGATATTCAAATCGGCGGCTTATCTATCGCTGAGGCGGATCTGCCCCGTAAGGTTTTAGTGGCTCGGGCTTTTATAGAGGCTGTGGATAGCTTTCCCATGGATTCTCTTGAAGAATGGGAGGAAATACTTAAGATTTTTTGTTCCAAGAGCGAAGAGGAGCAGGCTTCTTTATGTGCCGCTTGGGAAAATACACTTTCTGTTTCCTGTTTTCTTGAAGGTGTGGAGGATGAATGGAAATGCCAAACAGCTTTAACACAGGAAAAACCGGATGTGCGAAATTATGAGAAGGTTTGGGAGAGAGCTTCAAAGATTATGAAAAGGAAGCTCGCAGCCGGGGCCTTTTCCCTTGTAAGAGATATTTTAAGTCCCTCCCCGGAAATTAATCCCGAAATGTTTTATTTAACCGGTTTTGCGGAAGTATATAAGGGATTGGAAGAGCAATTTGTGAGAGATACCTCTATCTTCTCTCCTGATAATAAAAACAAGTCTCCTTATACTTTTCTGTATGGTTTTGTTTGTGGAGAACCCGGAGGAAGTGTGCGGGAAGGGTGGTTTTCCGCTCCTCAAATGGTTGATTTTTCATTTCGGGAAGTTAAGTTTTCATTTCTCTCTGAGGAAGAAGTGGATTTATCTTCATTCTGTGAGCTTTTGGACAACAATGAAATCAACACTACAAATCAGGAAAAAGCGGGCCTCATTTTGAGAAAGAGGTATTTTCATACTCCCGTAAAAGTGAGTTACAAAACAGGGGCCGTTCACTATCCTTCTGTTTACGAGATGGCGGAAGTTCAGCTTATGGGAGATATTTATAAATCTGGTAAAACAAAAGAGGAATTTTTGAATAATCTATTTGGTGAACAGACAAAGAACACCGTTGTGAAGGCCGCAGAAAAAATGCATAAGGATTTAAAAACTCTTGAAGAGGAGTATATTGTTCCGGGATTGATTAACAGTACAGACGGAAGAACGAAATGTCTTGACCTTAGAGCTTACTATTTACCGAAATATGATGTTACAGAGGTGTCTCCCGGAATTCTGAATCCGATGGCTTCATCCGTGGAGATTAATTCTATGGAGGATCAACTTAAAACTCTTAAGGGGCTTGGGATTTATATGTTTCAGATTCATTTCTGGATGGACTGGATTCGGAAAGTCAACCTCACAACCGGATTAGTGGATGTCTCTGATATGAGGAGTAGGGGTGCGGATTTAGATAAAAAAACAGAATTATTCTCATTTAACCCTAAAGAGGATTCTTTAGATAAAGTGATATGTATGGTTTTGGAAAGGTTAAAACAATACCATGATTCTTTTGCCGGTGGATCATCTCTGGTTGCTTTGACATGGAAAGAGGTTAAAGAAATAGAAAAACTTAACCTCTCAGAGGCTTTAATAAAAATTAATGACAAATCCATCCTTAGTAACAATACCAATGCCCCCGTGCTTATACCTCAGAAGCTGATGTTGTCTTTAATTCT
>JAPOOY010000045.1 GCA_026713205.1 Bdellovibrionales bacterium | reverse complement strand
TCAGCCTTCTCTTCAAAAAAAACTCAAGCAATTTCAAAACAAACAAAAAACAAAAACCCTTAAATCCAATAAAAGTTTAAAAGCCCTTTTAAAAGAACTGCCGTAGATAGTTGTTCATCTTTTTTTTCTAAGATTTTTAAGGAAATGTAAAGAAGAGGAAATTTTTTTGAATATAATTTCATTCATCTTCTTAAATATAGAGCTTTTTGAGCATGTTCTCATTTATCTTCTCAAAAATCAACTTTTTTGAGAAGATAATTTCATTCTAGGAAGAAAAATATTTAACAAAGACTACGAATCTTCGCCATTTTCACTGATATATAAGGCAGAAATTAAAGAGTTTTCTAAAAAACTGTCACTTAGAGCCGACATTTGTACAAATGCCAAGGGGTTTACCTCTTTTTTTATTTAAGGTCACACTTCTCCGGTTTGAGTTTTCAGGAATTTAATAAACAGGAACTTGTTTAAAAATCAGTTATACCGATCGTGTTTGAAATTTACGGTTTTTCATTTACATAAAGTTAGCCCTCCATTAAAAGAATAGAGAGGTTAAAAGTGAGTTCGGCTTTGACGCAATAGCGACTGTAAGTCGCTTTGTGGCAAAACGCATGTTTGAACTTTTGACCTCTCTATTCTTTTAATGGAGCATGTAATCTTTCTTTCATCTGAAAAACCGCAAAGCTCAAACTGGAGAGCTATAAAAACATATTTGGTACGGCGTGAGCCGTTGAGTCTATGTATCCATTTCAAGAGGTGGGCAGGAACAAAATAAGTTAATGTCACCAAAGGCGTTTTCCACCCGCGAAACCGGTGGCCAGAACTTTCTTTCCTTAATCCAGAGCAAAGGGTAAAAAGCTTCGTTCTTTTCGTAGGGAAAAGCCCATTCTTTATTCATTAAATCTTCCAAAGTGTGAGGCGCGTTTTTTAGGAGGGCTTTTTTACCGGAGTCTTTCGCCGAAGCGGCTTCCAATTCTTTTTTAATAGCTATGAGAGAATCACAAAACTTATCCAACTCCTCTTTGGATTCACTTTCCGTCGGTTCTATCATTAAAGTTCCGGGAACAGGCCAGGACATGGTTGGCGCGTGAAAACTATAATCCATCAGTCTTTTTGCCACATCCTCCACAGTGATATCCGCCGCGTTTTTAAATTTTCTAAAATCCACAATACATTCATGGGCCACACGGTTGTTAGGTCCCGTGAATAAGATACGGTAATAAGGTTTCAGTTTTTCCGCGATGTAATTGGCATGGGCCATAGCCACTTGGGCGGATTGTTTTAAGCCTTCATATCCCATCATTGCAATATAGGCCCAGGAAATAATAAGAATCCCCGCACTGCCAAAGGGCGCGGAACTCACCGCGCCGGAAGTTTCTGCGGGAAGAAAAGGTTTAAGCTCTTCACTTACACCCACAGGCCCGGCTCCCGGCCCGCCTCCGCCGTGGGGAATACAAAAGGTTTTATGAAGGTTTAAATGACAGACATCAAAGCCAAGGGATCGGGGTTTGCAAAGTCCTAACAGAGCGTTCATGTTAGCGCCATCCAAATAAACCCGTCCTCCTTTGTTGTGAACTTTTTGACAAATTTCCGGTATTCCCTCTTCAAACACTCCATAAGTTGAAGGATAGGTGATCATAATGCTGGAAAGAGAGTCACCGTAAGTTTCCAGTTTTTTATCCAAATCTTTCTGGTCAATAGAGCCTTCTTTTGTACAGGCCAGGGGGACTGTTTTTAATCCCGCCATGTGGGCGCTGGCCGGATTGGTGCCGTGAGCGGAAACCGGAATAAGACAGATGTTCCTATGACCTTCCCCACGGCTTTCATGGTAATTTTTAATGGTAATCAGTCCGGCGTACTCTCCCTGTGATCCGGCATTGGGTTGGAAGGAAAAAGCGCTGAAACCTGTTATCTCACACAGTTGTTTTTCCAGTTCCTGAATGAGTTGAGCATATCCTTGACTTTGCTCTTTCGGGGCAAAGGGATGAATGTGGGAGAAAATAGCCCAGGTCACAGGAAGCATTTCCGCTGTGGCATTGAGTTTCATGGTGCAGGAGCCAAGGGGTATCATGGAATGGGTGAGAGAAAGCTCCTTTTTTTGGAGTTGGTGAATATAACGGAGCATTTGAGTCTCAGAATGAAAACTATTAAAAACCGGATGGGTGAGAAAGGGAGAAGTGCGCTTGTAAACTGTGGGAATGCTTTCAGGTGTTTTTTGAGAAGAAGCTTCTTTGTTGGTTTTTCCTGAAGCGGGGGCAGCACAACTTTTTAGAATTTCAAAAATTTCCTGTAAATCTTTTTCTTCAGTGAGTTCATTTAAAGTCCAGGAGAGTGTATCCGGCGCAGGACGGCCCAGGTTGATTTTATTTTTTAAAAAAGCTTGGTAAATTTTTTCAGCGGAGTTGGTTTTCCATTGAAGAGTATCAAAAAATGTTTCGGTTAGAACTTCCCCTTCAAAATTCTGTAAAATCTTGCGGAGTTCTTCTGTGAAATGATGAACTTTCCTTGCTATCTTTTTTAATCCTTCCGGGCCGTGATAGACAGCATAAAATCCGGCCATAAGAGCTAAAAGCACCTGTGAAGTGCAGATATTACTGGTCGCTCTTTCCCGCCGGATGTGTTGCTCCCGAGTTTGCAAGGCTAAACGCAAGGCCGGTTGATTGTGGCGATCCTTTGAAAGACCCACAATTCGCCCGGGAATTAACCGCGCATATTTGTTTCGGGTTGCAAAAAAGGCCGCGTGGGGGCCTCCAAAAAATAAAGGAACACCAAATCGTTGGGAAGAGCCAACGACAACATCCGCTCCCATTTCACCAGGAGGTTTTAAGAGGCACAAACTGAGCAAATCCGCCGCTACAACAGTTTTAATCCCTTGGTCAGCCATTTTTTTTAAAAAAGGCTCCACATTTGCAATGTTTCCCTGACTGTTAGGGTACTGGATAAGAGCGGCAAAATAGTCTTTCCCGCCGGAAAAACTTTCCAAATCACCCTGTTCCAATTCCCATTTAAAATGCTTGGCTCTGGTTTTCAAAACCTGAACTGTTTGGGGAAATACAAACTGATCCACAAAAAACTTTCGGGCTTGCGGATTTTGTTCATTGGCATTTTTTGCGAGAGCCAGCCCCTCTGCCGCCGCCGTTCCCTCATCCAGAAGGGAGCTATTGGCAATTTCCATTCCTGTGAGATCCGCCACCATGGTCTGAAAATTTAAAAGAGCCTGAAGCCGCCCCTGAGCCAGCTCCGGCTGATAGGGTGTATAGGAAGTGTACCAGGCGGGATTTCCCAGAATGTTACGGGCAATGACTCCGGGAGTGATACAGGGGTTATAGCCCTGGCCTATGTAGGATTTGAAAATCTGATTTTTATCTCCCATTTGCTTGGCTTTTTCCAGCATTTCCGTTTCCGAAAGAGGGGGAGAAAAATGGAAAGAGGCTTTTTTATAGATTTCTTCAGGGATAATTTGTTCCGTCAGCTCTTCCAGAGAGGATGCCTGGAGAGCTTTTAAAATCGCGGATAGTTCCCTTTCGTTTGATCCAATATGCCTTTTGATAAAGTCGTGCTCTGCCTGGGAGGAGGGGGTTTTCATAATCCTTACACAATAATCTGACAGTTTTTAAAGTCAACTTATATAAGTCTCCTCGGTGAGAATTTTTTACCGATATGAAGGAATTTAAGAGGGTATGCCGGAAGGGATACTTTGTAACCACTCTCTAAAAACACTTTTTAGTCCACAGGAAGAAAATGATAATAATGAATAAAAGACTTTAGCCTCCAACTGTCATCAGTAAATTTTTGGATTATACTCCTTTGGTTTGAATTTTGAGGTTTTTCAAACAAAAGAAATGATTGCACCCATCAAGAGAGGATAGAGGGGTCAAAAGTTCAAAAATGCGTTTTGCCACAGAGCGACTTTCAGTCGCATCTGTGTCAAAGCCGAACTCACTTTTGACCCCTCTATCCTCTCTTGATGGGCTCATTTTATGTAAATGGAAAAACCCAAAATTCAAACCGGGTCGGTATAGAAATTATAGTTTTTAATTCCACAATTTATACCGATTCTATTTGAAATTTCACGAATTAAGTTTGTAAGCCATTTTTAGGAAATTCTCTATTTTTTCCGGCAGGTCGTCCTGGCTGACGGAAAAACTTCCAGACCATTCAAAAATAGAGAATTATTTCTAAGAATAACCTGAATTTTTAGACACGATCGGTATAATTTTATGAAATTTCAAGCCGAGGAAATGGAAATGATCGGTTGACATTCTCAGAGGAATACTTAAAGTAAGAGCTTTTATGAAAACTGTTCAACCTTATAATAAATACTTTTACTACAAGAAAGCTGTTCAAAGCCCTGAAGAGGATGTCAGATTTTTTAAAAAAGTCTATAAAAGCTTTTATAAAAAACCTCCTGTCACTTTACGGGAGGATTTTTGTGGGACTTTTTCCATCAGTGTGGCCTGGATTAAGATGGGAAAGACCTACAAAGCCATTGCCGTGGACGCAGATAAAAAACCTTTAAATTATGGAAAAACCCACCATTTATCCTGTTTAGATAAAACTCAGAAGAAGGATTTAACCATTCTTCAGAAAAATGTTTTAAATCCCTCTCTCCCCGGAGCGGATATTATTTCTGTTTCCAATTTTTCCTATTATGTTTTTAAGGAGAGAAAACAACTTATGGAATATTTTGGGAAAGTTCGGAAAAAATTAAAAAAATCAGGATTGTTTATTATTGACGCCTTCGGAGGTTCTGATTCGGAAGGCCCCAATGAGGAAGCTGTGGAAGAAAAAGACTTTACTTATTATTGGGAGCAAAAAAACTTTAATTCCATAACCAATCGGGCGACATTTTATATTCATTTTAAGAGAAAAGGAGAGCGTAAAAGGTTAAAACAGTTCACTTATGACTGGCGTATGTGGTCTCTTCCTGAATTGAAAGATATTTTGGAGGATGCGGGCTTTTCAAAAGTTCATGTTTATTGGGAAATGTCTGATAAAAAAGGTGATGGAACAGGAGTCTTCAGGAAGCAAACTTATGGAGAGCCTTGTGATTCCTGGGTGGCTTATTTAGTGGCTCTTCCTTAATATGTTATAGTTATACCGATTCGGTTTGAGTTTTTCGGTCTTCCGCTTATATAAAGTTAGCCCCCCATTAAGAGAATAGAGGTGTCAAAAGTGAGTTCGGCTTTGACACAGTAGCGACCAGAGGTTGCTCTGTGGCAAAACGCATGTTTGAACTTTTGACACCTCTATTCTCTTAATGGGGGGTGTAATCCTTTTTTCCTCTGAAAAACCCGAAATTTCAAATCGGAAGTGTAGAGTGGGATCACCGTCCGGAGATCTTTAAGAGATGGGCGGGATCGGTATGACTGAGGGTGCGTGCGGGCAGATAACAGGACAGCCAGGCCACCAACATAGAGCCGACGATAATCAAAGCATACCCTGTTGGCTCAAAGATGGCGGGAATATTTCTGTCCTGATACATTTCCGGAAGGAAGTTCAAGTCCGTGTATTTAAAAAAAGCCACACCTCCCACTCCTACAAGAGTTCCCAAACAAATTCCACAGAGGGCCAGGCAAAAACCCAGACGGGTAAAGGTTTGACATAGTTCTTTCTGAGAAAGTCCCAAGGCCTGAAACATTCCAATATCTTTCCCCTTTTGAGTCATGAGCAGAAAAAGGGCGGAGGAAATTCCCAGACAGGAGATCACAAGGGCCAGGGTGATAAAAAGAGTCATAATAAATTTTTCCAGCTTTAAGGCAAAAAACAGAGAGGAGTTTCTTTCCTGCCAGGTTTGTACCTTTTTAAAGTAAGGCTTATATAAAAAGGACTGATGGGGGTCCTGTAATTTGATTTCAGCTCCATATTTTGGTTTTGAGAACGCTCCAAAATCCACTTTTCCCTGTTTGTAAAAAACCATTAAACTTTGTTCCATAGACTGAGCCTTGGTTTCTGAATTGTCTAATATTCCAGCCACTTTCATGGGCTGTAGAGGTAAGGATTCCCCCGGGGGAAGAAGAAGAGCTACAGCGGGAATAAGTAAAATTTCATCTCCTTTGAAAATACTTAAATCCAAAGCCAGCTTTTGTGTTATCAGCAGTTCAGGAAGGGGAGTTCTTTTGTTGGATAGGGGAGGAGACCATTCCATTGTTGTTAATTTTTTTTCTGTCCATTTTTTGAGACTATATCCTCGTGCCATTGCTCCTGAAAATCCCTCTTTGGTTTTAATGATGACATCCTGTGTTTCATAAAAAACCGTTGATTTTATTTCCTGCCTCAAAGAATTGGGGAGAGTTTTTTTCAAAAGAATTTGATTTTGAAACGGGTTTTGTTTTAACTCGCTGACCAGATGAGGCTCTCCGGCCAAATGTCTTTTCATAATGGACTGACCAAATCCCCCCATGATACTTACAATTAAAATGAGAGCCGCCACACTGACAGTGATCCCGCCCAGGCAAACCCAAAAAACAGTTCGTATAAGAGAGACACCCCGAGAGGAAAAAAAATATTTCCGAAAGAGATAAAATGAAAACATTAAGCCGTCGTGTAAAGATTGAGTTTGTTTAGAGTTGTTGGATTTCATTGTCTTTTTCCATAAAAACTTCAGTTGGAAATATCAAAGCGCTTGTACGCTATTTCTTATTTTAATTTTTAGGCTTTTTGTTGAAATGAAAAGGAAGCACACAATATACAAAATCCTTTATAAGCATCCCTATAAATTTCATCATAGAAAAACATTATAATAGATACTTGAAAGAAACAAGATTTATTGCTCTTGACATTCCAAGGGTTTAAAGTCAAAATATAGGACGGTAAAAAGAGGTGTAAACAAGAATGAACATTGACATAGGAATACCTGAGGATAAGAGGAAGGTGATTGCAAAGGGTTTGTCACGGCTTTTAGCGGATAGCTACACTTTGTATCTCAAGACTCATAATTATCATTGGAATGTGACAGGTCCTCAGTTTCGCACCCTCCATTTGATGTTTGAAGAGCAGTACACGGAACTCGCTCAGGCGGTGGATATTGTGGCTGAGAGGATTCGCTCTTTGGGAGAACCGGCCCCTGGTTCTTATGCTCAATTTGCCGAGCTTTCTTCCGTAAAAGAGGAAACGGGGCTTCCTTCCGCAGAGGACATGGTAAAAGATTTAGTGATTGGCCATGAAACAGTGGCAAAAACAGCACGATCCGTTTTCCCGTCTGCTGAAGAGGGGAATGATGAGGCAACTTTGGACCTATTAACGCAGCGTATTCAGCTTCATGAAAAAACGGCATGGATGTTGAGGAGCCTTTTGGAAAAATAAAATAAAAACCTTGCGGCAAAAGGCTAAAAAAGCCTTGCCATTTAAAGACTGTTTTGCCAGTCTCTCAAAATATGAAATACAGTTGCTACAAACAAACTTTTAAACAATCCCTGTTTTCTGTAAACACAGGGAAAACTCTCTTCTTTCTCTTGAGGAAAGGAATGACCTTGATTGAGATCATGATCGTGGTGGCGGTTATTGCCGCTCTTATGGGTTATGTGGGAAAGAAGGTTATGGATCGTTATGAAAAGGCTAAGGTATCCCAGGCGAAAATACTTATTTCTGTTATAGAGGATGCCCTTGTGGAATTTAATTTGGATTGTGGACATTATCCCAAAACCTTGGATGATTTAATATCCGCACCGGCAGATTGCGAGGAATGGGGGCCGGAATCTTATATGGACAAAATTCCCAAAGACCCTTGGAAAAGTAATGTAGTGTATGAAGTGGATGAATCAGGAGATTATATCATTACCAGTTTTGGAGCGGATAGGAGACCGGGAGGAAAAGGCCTTAAGAAGGATATCTCCTCTGCAGATTAACTAAACTGTCCGAATAAGTGGTTGTTTTATTCCTGATAGAATAAGTGACCTGGAGTGTCAGCCCATTTTGCTTTTCTTTACCCGTTTTACAAATACCTCTAATAAATTCATTCAAAACTTTTTTTTAAAATCAGGATTACGGAATACAGCCCGAAGAGCTTTCACTTTGGTGGAAGTACTCGTTGTCCTTATTCTTGTTGTTTTCATTTTGTCCTGGTCCACCCGTAAGATGTTTTCCCAAAAAGGTAAAATCAGAACATCCTTTCAGGTTTTAAATCGTCTCAATCGGAGTTTGGATAATCGGGCTCGTCTCCACGGAAAAACCTATCGTTTGGTTTTAAAGCTTAATCCCGATAAGGAGCCTGAGGAATTTTGGGTGGAAAAAAAGGTGGAGGAAGCATTTGTGCCGGATAAGATGATTCTAAAAAATCCCGGAACTTTGCACCCTCTGTTATCCATTACATCTGCGGAATCGGAAGAGTGGGAAGAAACAAAAACAGAGGGGGTGATTCATATTCACTACCATCCCCGAGGGCTGGGACAGGAAGTAGCCTTGCATCTGGAAAGATGGGATACCAAAGCCCGATGGACGATTTACTTTGATCCAATAACAAGAGAATTAAGTGTGATTGACAAACATGTGACTTTAAAGGAAATGCAGGAGGATTTGTAATTCAGTCAGAACAATCTTCCCAGGTTTCAAATTCAAGGGGGATGCCGTTAGGGTCTTTTATATAAAATCTGTAGGGTCCTTTTCCGAAGCCGCCAATGGGCTTAGGGATATTTAATTTATCTTTCAATCTTTCGTATTGTGCATCCACATCTTTTTTTGTGGGAAACTCAATACCTAAATGGGCTATAATTTGTGAATAATCTTCGGGTGATTCTTTTACATTGTTAAACATCACCATAAAATTTCCAAATTTGTATTGCAGGCGGTTTTCGTTAGTATGAATGTGGTTTTTTAGTTCCAATATATTTTCCCAGAAAGCGGCTGTTTCAGAAATTTTTGAGGTATGAAATATAATATGAGTTAGTTTTGCACCCCAACTATAGTTGTTAGCAACCCCTCACAACCTGCCAATCACTAAAAATTTTACACATAAACTTTATTGTACCTCCATAAAATAATCGTAAAGGACGCCTCCTAATGGGAGGCATTTTTGTTTATAAATAAGCTTTAAAGGTCAGCCTCCCAAAAGGAAGACTCTACCAAAACAGTCTGATAACTATAGTCAATAGAGCTTAAAAAGACTCTATTTTTGTTGTTTTTCCTCATCTATTATAGTAGTATAAATCTACTAAATAATGGAGGAAGCTAACATGTCAGCTACACCACAAGTAAAAGAAATTTGGGGTCTTATAAAAGAGACCCAAAAAAGCATAAAAGAAACCCAAGAAAGCATAAAAGAAACCAGAGAAAGCATAAAAGAGCTTTCGGCTGAAGCCAGACAGCAAATGAAAGAGCTTTCTGCCAGCCAAAAAACAACGGATCAACAAATAAAAGAGCTTTCGGTTGAAACAAAGAAAACTGATAAAGGTTTAAAAAAAGCTCAACAGCTTTTTGAAACTCAATGGGGCAAGCTTATGGAAAGTCTTGTTGAAGGTGAGTTGATAAAGCTTCTTAACGAAAAAGGCATAGATGTAGATTCTAGCTCTTCAAACATGCACGGAGAATATAAAGGTCAAACTTGGGAATTTGATATTGTAGCTGTTAATGGAACGGAAGTTGTTCTTGTAGAAGTAAAGACCACTTTAAAAGTGAAAGACATTGATTATTTTACGAACAAAATTAAATCTTTTACAACATGGAAATCAGAATATAAAGGAAAGACAATCTATGGAGCTGTTGCTTATTTAAGATCAGATGAGCATTCTACAAAGCATGCGGAAAAACAAGGCTTATTTGTAATTAGAGCAACGGGAAACAGCGCCAGTATTATCAACAAAAAAGGCTTCAAGCCAAAGGCTTTCAGTTAAGTCTTATTATTGAAATAATCATAAAGGGCGCCTTCCTATTGGAAGACATTTTTTTATAAAAACTTTAATGGTCAGCCTGGAATGTCCCCCATATATGGACAGTTGCTAAGCATCAAGCGATGCTTTAAAATCCGGGGAACCGGAAAGGGGGACATTCCAATCGCCTGCTACAAAGGAAAAAGAATTCCTTGTAAAATTCTCTATTAAACCTTATTATTTAAACAAAAGAGGAAAAATGAATAAGAATTTGAATATGTTTATTATCGGGCTGGTTGCATTGAATTTTTTATTACCAGCCTGTCATCTAATAGAGAGAAAGGAAGAAGAGGCACAAAACACAGAAACTTTAAAACGATGGATTTCTGCTGATCGAAGCAATTATATGGATTCCAGTTCTAGTATCAATTATTTAGATTGTGGGGAAACAATTGTCTGCACTTATATTTTTGCTATTCCCCCGGAATTTAAGAAGGCTGGAAAGTTTAATGAAGGACTGGCTCCGGTGCAACTAAAGGATACAATATTAATAGATAAAGGAACACTAACAGATGGAATATCGGTATTAAAAAATTTTTATCCTCTTTTGGATGTGATAATTCCCAAAATAAACCTTTCAGATGGTGTTAAAAGACTACAATTGAACCCTTGGAGATATATAGATAAACAGAATAATTTTTCTGAAAAGAAATTCATGTCAGCGAAAGCTTTTAGTGAAGGGCTGGCCACAGCGATTACTCTATTTTTCCCTTCACTTGATCCAAAATTTTTTAAGATAGGCTATATTGATAAAAGTATGCAGTTTGTTTTTACAATAGATACAGAAAAAGTTCAGAGCATAAGAGATTTCAGTGAGGGGCTTGCCGCTGCTAAAAGAGAGGATAAGTGGGGCTATATTGATAAAACCCCTAAATGGGTTTTATCACCGATATATGATAAGGTTGGAGATTTTAATGAGGGACTTGCCTGGGTGGAAATTGATGGCAAGTATGGTTATATTAACAAAGAAACCAAAAAGTTTTTCATTGAGCCAAAATTTGATGGAGCCGGAGATTTTAGTGAGGGACTTGCACCTGTAAAAGTTGATGATGAATGGGGTTATATCAGCAAAGAAACCAAAAATTTTTCTATTCCCCCGGAATTTGCTTTCGCTGGGAAATTTACTGAAGGGCTTGCTCCAGTATTAAAAATTAATGGCTGGTTCTCTGATGATAAATGGGGTTATATCAATAAGGAGAAAAAGTTTGTTATTAGAGCAAAATTTGATGGAGCAGGGAATTTCAGTGAAGGGCTTGCTATAGTAGCGGAAAAAAAAGATGATGAAGTTAAGCATGGCTATATCATGGAGTGGCCCCCATTTTTGGCTACCTTAATTGATTTAAAAATACTCCATAAATAACAAAATCTCTACCATTTATTGACCTTGAGATAGTAAAACATCCTGTTTTTGCATCTGTGAGG
>JAPOOY010000090.1 GCA_026713205.1 Bdellovibrionales bacterium | reverse complement strand
GAACTTTTGGTCCCCTTTCTTCACTTAAGGGAGGGTGTAATTCTTCTTTCATCTGAAAAACCACAAAACTCAAACCGGATTGGTATAAACTGGAATCTATATAAGCAGGAGAGAAAGCCAGCAACACAATGTATGCCAAAGAAGGAGTTGCCGAACCATAAATGATTTAATATGTTAAACAAATATCTCAACAGAAGCCTTTTCTTATTTACTGCTTGTTTTTTCAAATAGAGGGATAAAATTTTCATAGCCTTCTTCCTTTAGTTTATCTTTTGCAATAAAACGAAGTGCGGCAGAGTTAATACAATAGCGAAGACCTCTTGGCGGCGGACCATCTTTAAAGACATGTCCTAAATGGGAATCCCATTTTTTAGAGCGCACTTCTGTTCGCGAATCAAAGAGTTTAAAATCAGTTTTGGTGACAATATTCTCCTGAATCAAGGGTTTTGTGAAGGAGGGCCAACCGGTGCCGGAATCATATTTATCCAGGGAGCTGAAAAGAGGTTCCCCGGAAACCACATCCACATAAATACCTTCTTTTTTATTGTTCCAATACGCATTATCAAAAGCTTTTTCCGTTCCCTCTTCCTGCGTGACCCGATACTGTAAAGGTGTCAATCGCTTTTTTAATTCCTCTTTGGAGGGTTTTTGTTTTGCGGGTATTGTCTCCGGGGATGAGTGTATTTTGAAGGGTATCTGTGATTTATCTTTTTTGAGAAGAGACTGTTCAGGAGTGTTTGTATCGCCCGTAGTTTGTGGTTTTAATTTGAGATTTTGTTTTTCCTTCAGAGGTGACTTTTTTACGGGTCTTGCTTTATTTAATTGTTTGTTAGAAATCGCAGGATGGCTTTTTGGAGTTGTTTTGGAGGGAAACAGGTGAAAGTCTTTAAAATCGCTCCATGTTTTTTCCAGAAATTGATCTCTTCCCGAACGGTATCGGTAAAATTTATACCGAAAGGGATTATTCTTATAGTAATCCTGATGATATTCCTCTGCCTTGTAGAAAACCGTAAAAGGCTTAATGGGAGTTGCAATTTTTTTTTCTTTAAAAGGACCTCTGGCTTCTAACTCTTTTTTGGATTGCAGAGCCAGGTATTTTTGTTGTTCTGAGTGATAAAAAATACCTGGAGAGTATTGGAACCCCCTATCCACAAATTGCCCTTCTCCGTCCAGAGGATTTATTTTTTTCCAGAAGACATTTAGAATTTCGGAATAGGAGATCTTTTTGGGATCAAAAATTACCTGAACAGCCTCCTGGTGACCTGTTGTGCCGGCGGACACTTCTTTATAAGTTGGTTTTGGTTTGTGACCACCGGTGTAACCGGAAATCACCTCTTTTACTCCGGGGAGAGGCTCCAGATCGGATTCTACACACCAAAAACAACCTCCCGCCAAGGTGGCTGTTTCCGTTTTTTTTTGGGATGAAGTTGTCATAGGTTTTTGACTCCCAGTTTGTTTGCTCTCAGCTATTATTGCAAAGAAAATAAAAAAACTTAACAGAAAGATATGTAGAACTGTTCTTTTAAAAAGAAGCATAAAACCACTTTATAATATACATTATTTTTATCCAAACAGGAAGGGCCTTTATAGCCTCCTTTGGTTTAAGGCTTTCTGTTAAAATCAAGGTAATACCGATCGTGTTTGAAAATTTCCGGTTTTTATTTAAGAGACATAAGCCCTTTATAACAGACTAGAGGGGTCAAAAATGAGTTCGGCTTTGACACAGTTGCGACTGTAAGTCGCTCTGTGGCAAAACGCATGTTTGAATTTTTGACCCCTCTAGTCTGTTATAAAGGGTGTAATCCTTCTTTCTTATGAAAAACCGGAAATTTTCAAACCGGAGAAGTATAAATTCTTAACGATCCGTATCAGTTGGTAATACGATTTTTTCCATATAAAAAGCTGATGAAAAGAGTGAGACAAAAAGAAAGGGAAAACCAGAGAAGGAAAGAGATTTTATCGGAAAAGGAAGAGGAGAGAAAATCCACTCCTCCCGCAGCTTCAGAAAAAGGCCAGAGAATATACAAACTTCCTACGATAAGCCCCAGTATTACACTGAGTGTTTCAGAAGGAAATCGGTGTAAGAAAAACTTCATTCCCCGTGCCATGGAAATAAGTCCTATGAAGGCTCCTATTATAAACACACCTATAATAAACATATTTAAATCCCGAAAAGCCGTTAAAATGTAGTGATAGAGTCCTAAAAGAATAAGGAGATAGGAACCGGAAAGACCGGGCACCACCAGAGCCAGAGCCACCAATGCTCCTGCGGGAAATATCCAAAATAAAGAAACTTGTTCGCGGGAGAGGGAGATTGTTTCCGTAAAATAAAAGCTGTAAAAACTTAGAACAGTGAAACAAACGAACAGGATAAGAGTTTTCAGACTTTTTTCTATTTCTTTCAGAGGAAGGTACAGGGAAGCCAGAATAAACCCAAAAATCAAAGAGTAAAATTCAAACTGAAAAGAAGTAATGAGGGGAGGGGCTAAGATAACAAACAGGGCCAAAGCGCTTATTGAACCGGCCAATAAAGGGATTAAAAAAAGCCAGTCATATTTTTGAAAGAATGTTTTTGGGGATTTGAAGTCCGAAATGTGAAATTTTGAAATTTCATTGATTAATTTTTTATAAATGCCAAGGATAAAGGCCATCGTTCCGCCGGAGATTCCCGGAAGAGCCATGGACAATCCCATGAAAATCCCTTTAAGAAATAAAATCCCGGTTGCGGTTGATATTCTCCATTGCATGATTTTAATCCCAGAGCCTTTTATTCAGAGAGAAATATCTCCGGAAAGAATCTTTTTGACAGTTTGAATATACAGGTCCTTTTCCATAGTTTTTACTCTTTTTTCCAATTCTGAAGGAGTTTCTTTAGGGAACACAGGGAGTTTCCGTTGAGCCAGTATGCGACCTTCATCGTAATTTTCATTGACCAAGTGGATAGTGACACCGGTTTCTGTTTTTTTATGGGCAATCACGGCAGTATGCACTCGCGATCCATACATTCCCAGGCCGGAAAACTCCGGAAGCAAAGCGGGATGAGAGTTTACAATACGATTTTTAAAATGGGAAAGCACAACAGGGCCGATTTTTTTTAAAAATCCCGCCAGCAAAATGAGATCCGGGTCATACTTTTTTATTGTTTTTAAAAGAAGCTGATCCCAGTTCATCACATTTTCCTTTTGGTATTGTATGACAGAGCAGGGAACTTGATGCTCTTCGGCCACAGAGATCACTCCGGCCTTACTTTCATTAGTGATGACTGCCACAACCTGAGCGGGAATTTGCCCTTTTTCCCCGGCTTCGCAGAAAGCGGAGACAGTGGTTCCTGCACCGGAGGCCAACATCACCAGTCGGATTGGAGTCCTCCGGATCCTTGGTGCGTTGGATGAAATATCAGATGATTGCATTATACCCTGTGCTTATTTGTAAAGTTAGGATTCCCACCACTTTCTCTCTTGTCAAGCTCTACCAATCCGGTTTGAGTTTAGAAGCGTTCTATTTATACCGATCGGGTTTGAATTTCCGGTTTTTATTTAAGAGACATAAGTCCTTTATAACAGACTCTAGGGGTCAAAAATTCAAACATGCGTTTTGCCACAGAGCGACTTACAGCCGCATCTGTGTCAAAGCCGAACTCATTTTTGACCCCTAGAGTCTGCTATAAAGGGGTAATCCTTTTTTCTTATGAAGAACCGGAAATTTTCAAACCGGACCAGT
>JAPOOY010000194.1 GCA_026713205.1 Bdellovibrionales bacterium | reverse complement strand
GTATAATGAAGCTGTTTTAGCTTTCAGACAGGAGCGGCAATCAGTCCGCATATTGGCCTCTTCTCAAATCCCCTCCCTCTGGCAAAGGGTAAAATCGTATCTGATGAACTTTTTGAGGTTTTTTCATAGATTGTTTGTGAGAGAAAAGTATAGAGATATTGCTACATTGAGAGCGGGAAGAATTCCTGCGGATCGCGTGGATTTTCCCAGTTTGATGATCCATGAACTTGGTCATGTTCCTGGCTTAAATCATGTTGAGGGTCCTTCTTCATCCAGAAGGAAAGACTACAGTGTTATGGATCCTGACTTGGCTTACGGGCAGATTCGGAGAAACATCGGACACTATGACCTGCAAAATATGTTTTGCGGCTACTATGGAGGACAGTGAGTTTTGAAAAAATTGAAATCTCAACCTGAGGAGTCTAAAATTCTGAGTTTTTTGACGGATACCCCTGTTATTTTACTGTTAAGGATGACTCCAGATGAAAGATGAGAAAGTAAAAAAATTAAAAGATAAAAACACAAAAAACATTGTTTCTAAAAAGAAGAGATTTTCTCTGGTTTCTCCAATTCCGCAGAGCTCTTTATCTGCCAGCTTTCATTCTGAAGAGGAAAAAACACTTGTGCCTCTAGTAAAAGATTCATCAAACAGTCCTTCATTGGATTTAAATGCCAACCTCTTGCTTTTGGAACAGGAGGCGGCGTTTTTTCATTTTGCCCTGAAGGAAGTTCATGATCTAACAGGCTGATTTTCTGAGCTTTTGTAAAGTATCTTCGCTTGACCTTCCTCATTTTCCACCTCTTTTTCAGAAATGTTTAGTCAATTGGGGGGCCACAGCAAATGTTTAGAATTTGGAAGGGGAGTTATACCAGATTCTTCAAAAATTTTATGAGCTTCGTTTTTCATCTTAGTTTCTCTTTCATCCTTATCTCTACATTCTTTACAAACATTTGAAATATAGGCTTCGGAACTTCTTTTTTTACATCATGCACAGATCAATGTATAAATCTCCAATCAAATTCCTTACTATGAAATTCAATTAACCATTGATCCAGTTGAGCATTGTCAATCCTCATCACCTGTGGATTTTCTTCTTCAAGCTTCATTCTGTATCTATGTTTTGCCATACCATTTCTTACAGAATAAGTGACCCTTAGATAGGGATTCATAATATTTTTCGGGTAGGTTTCACTATGACAAAAACCAATAGAATGAAACATCTCATGAAGAAAAGTGTTGTACATCCAGAAGTAACGAGCTTCTTCATTATCGTGAAACAGGTCATATACAAATTTATTCAATTGAATCTTATAGTTCCATCCGCCCCAATAGTCGTCCAAACTTACCCCACTCCACACTTTAAAAAATATTTTTTCAATTCTTTGGAATGTCCAAGGACGAGCGATTGCATTTTTTAGATTCAATGGCGAACCATATTCATCATATTGTCTAGTGGCATGATAAAAACAGGCTATGTTTCTGTGCCTAGGAGTTTCACAATTGAAAGCATCTCTTTCCACATATCTAACAGAAACAAAAAAAGTTAATCCTCGTGTATTTGTAGTTCCAGCCTATCCAAAGGATTTCAGAGAGGCGTTTATTGAAGCCGCCGAAACTTTGGCGATCTGGACATTTCAGAAGCAAGCTCCAATTGTGAAAGTTGAACTCCATGATAGATTATTTTCGTTACACCTTATGTCAGATGATTGTGCAAGTGGCGATAGAAGAATGATCATCATAAATACAGCATTCTTCATTTTTTACCTCCTTTTGGTAAAAAATATGATCGCAGTCATACACTTTTTCGCAACCAGACAGAAAAACAAATAAAATAATAAAAAGTTTTTTCATCGTTTGTGACTATGCTATAGTCTTGCTATCAATTCAAGATTTTCAATAAAAATATTCCCTATGAGTTTTATTTCCTGAAAGAGAATTGTTATTCAAGTTCGCTTTTTTAGCTTCTGTATTTCTTTTTCAGACAAGCCTGTCACTTTGGCAATAAAAGCAATATCCGCTTTTTCTTGAAGCATATTTAGAACAACTTGTTGCCGCTCTTCCTGCCGTCCTTCTTGACGGCCTTTTTTCAGACCTTTTCTTTCGCCTTCCCAGCGGCCTTTCTCTTTGATAATTTCTCTTACATCTTGCATAAGCGTTAAGACAGCTTAAAAAACTTTAAGACTCATTTTTTAGCTTTTTTATTTCCTTCTCAGAAAGCCCTGTCACTTCAGAGATGAAAGAAATATCTGTCTTTT